>JAEMRG010000269.1 GCA_016463455.1 Rhodoferax sp. | reverse complement strand
CCAGGCTGATGAGCAACTGGCGGGCTTTCACTTGTTGCCCGACCTGGCAGGCCACGGCGGTAACGGTGCTGTCCACGCCGCTGCTGATAACAAATTCCATTTTCATGGCCTCTAGCACCGCCAAGGGCTGGCCTTTGCTTATCGTGTCGCCGAGCTGCACCAGCACTTTCAAAATCTTGCCGTCCATAGGTGCCAGCATGCGTCCGTCGCTGCCCGCCGCGTCTTTGCGGGCCGGGGCTAAGGTGGTGTCGATGTAGCTCAGGGTCAGGCCAGCGTACGCGAGATGCACGCTGTTCTGCGCGAGCGCATAGTCGGCCTTGGCGCTCAGGCCTTGGTGCATAAAGCGCAGCGAAGGCGCCTGCATGGAAAGGATGTCCAGGTCAAGCGTTTGTCCGTCCAGCTGCACGCGGTAAGTGCCCATGCCCATTGCGGCCACCGTGACGCGCAGCTTGCGCTCGCCGCATTGCAGCAACAGCGGCACTTGCGCCGGGGCCGAGCTTTGCCACTCCAGCAGTTCCGCATCCAGCCCGGCATCGGCCTGCAAAGCCAGGGCCTGGCTGCGATAAATCAGCACGGCCGCCAAGGCGGTGTGCAGCGCAGTGGGTGCGCGGCTGGCGGCAAAGCTTTCGGGGCTGAGGTGTTCTGCAACAAAGCCGGTCGAAAAATCGCCCGCCGCAAACACCGGGTGCGCGATGATCTGGCGCAGGTAGTCCAGGTTGCTACTCACGCCCAGCAGCACGGTGTGGTCCAGCATGTGCAAGAGCGTGCGGCAGGCTTGTTCGCGCGTGTCGCCGCTGGCAATCAGCTTGGCCTGCATCGAGTCGTAATACGGCGACACCAGGCCACCCTGGCGCAGGCCATGGTCGGTGCGCATGCCCGGGCCTTGCGGCGCTTGCCAGGCCAAGAGTGGGCCAGTTTGGGGTAGAAAATTATTGGCAGGGTCTTCGGTACACAGCCGTACCTCGATCGCCCAGCCTTTGCGTCGCGCGTTGATGGCTTCTTGCGCCAACGGCAGCGCCTCACCTTGGGCCACGCGCAATTGCCATTCCACCAAGTCCAGGTCATAGACGATTTCGGTTACCGGGTGCTCCACCTGCAAGCGGGTGTTCATTTCCAGGAAATAAAAACTGCCATCGCGTGCCAGCATGAATTCCACAGTGCCCGCACCTACATAGTGAACCGCCCGCGCTGCGGCGACTGCGGCTGCGCCCATGCGTGCGCGCAGCGCTTCGTCTACTGCCGGGCTGGGTGCTTCTTCGACGACTTTTTGGTTGCGCCTTTGTACCGAACAATCGCGCTCGCCGATGTGCACCACATTGCCGTGCCGGTCACCAAAGACTTGGATCTCGACATGGCGCGCATGCAGCACGGCTTTTTCGATGAGCAATTGCCCGTCGCCAAAGGCATTGCTCGCTTCGCTGCGCGCGGACTGGACGGCGGCCAACAAATCTTGCGCATCATGGACCAAACGCATACCGCGCCCGCCGCCGCCCGCTGCGGCTTTCACCATGACCGGTAGACCTACTTTGAGTGACTCGGCCACCAGGGTGTCATCGCTTTGGTCATCGCCCTGGTAGCCTGGTACGCAGGGCACGCCGGCTGCCAGCATGCGGATTTTGGAGGCGCTTTTATTGCCCATGGCCTCAATGGCTTGTGGGTCTGGGCCAATAAACACCAGGCCGGCGTCTTGCACCGCTTGGGCAAAAGCCGCGCGCTCGGACAAAAATCCGTAGCCCGGATGGATGGCCCCCGCGCCGCTGGCTTTGGCGGCGGCGATTAATTTGTCGATGGATAAATACGAGTCCTGCGCCGGCGCCGGGCCGATGCAAATGGCTTCGTCGGCCAGGGCTACGTGCGGGGCGTCCCGGTCGGCTTCGGAATACACCGCTACCGTGCGGTAGCCTATGCGGCGGCAGCCCGCAATGATGCGTACGGCGATCTCACCTCGGTTGGCTATCAATACTTTGTCAAACAACATAAGGCCACCTTGCTTAAAAACGCGCCACGCCAAAGCTGCTGGGCTTGAGCGGACGCGTACGGCCTTCGCGGCAAATGGACAGGGTCATAGCCAGCACGCGGCGCGTGTCGCGCGGGTCAATCAGGCCGTCGTCGTACAAGCGCGAAGTTCCGGCCAAGGCCTGCGAGTCGCGGTCAAATTGGTGGATGACGGCGCCTTCCATAAAGGCAAATTTACTTTCCTCTTCAGCCGTCGGTTCACGGCCTTCTTTCAGGATTTTTTCGCGGTTGACGATGGACAACACTTTGGCCGCCTGCTCGCCGCCCATGACGGCCGTGCGCGCATTGGGCCAGGCAAAAATAAAGTCGGGCCGAAAGCCGCGCCCGGACATGCCGTAATTGCCCGCGCCAAAGGACGCGCCTATCACCACGGTAATGCGCGGCACCCGCACATTGGCCACCGCCTGAATCATCTTGCTGCCATGCTTGACGATGCCGCCTTGCTCGCTTTCGGTGCCCACCATATAGCCGGTGGTGTTCATCAAAAACACCAGCGGAATGTCCGCCTGGTCACACAGCTGGATGAACTGGCCGGCCTTGGTCGCGCCCTTGGCGGTAATGGGGCCGTTGTTACCCAAGATGCCCACTTGCATACCGTGGATGCGCGCACGCCCGCAAATAGTCTGGTTGTCGTATTCGCTTTTGAAGTCCAAAAACTCGCTGCCATCCACGAGACGCGCAATCACTTCGCGGCAGTCGTAAGGCTGGCGGTAATCCACTGGTACCACGCCGCATAACTCGTCGGGGCTGTACAGCGGCGCCTGTACCGGCGCGTCAGAAAACTGCGGGCGCTGCTTATTCCAGTCCAGGCTGGCCATCACCTCGCGCGCTAGGCGTATGCCGTCGGCATCGCTCTCGGCCAAAAATTCTGCGGTGCCGGTGACTTGGGCATGCATCTCGGCGCCGCCAAGTTCCTCGTCGCCTGCGACCTCGCCCGTGGCGGCTTTCAAGAGCGGCGGGCCGGCCAGAAACACTTTGGCGTTTTTACGGACCATGATGGTGTAGTCCGACAAGCCCGGCACATACGCGCCGCCCGCCGTGCT
>JAEMRG010000268.1 GCA_016463455.1 Rhodoferax sp. | reverse complement strand
ACGGTGGGCGGCGGTTTTTTCACCACCTTGCTATTGGGTTTGGTGGTGGCAGTGGCCTTAGGCTATTTGCTGGAATGGGCGTTTTACAGCTTTCTGTACACCCGCGAGCATTTGCAACAAGTGCTGATGACGTATGGCCTGATTTTGGTCTTCGAAGAATTGCGCAGCCTGCTGGTCGGTGACGATGTGCATGGCGTGCAGGCGCCCGATTTTTTGTCCGGCAGTATTCCGCTAGGCGACATGATGGTCTACCCGGTGTATCGCCTGTTTATTTCTGGCGTGTGCCTCTTGCTGGCGCTGGGCATGTACTTTGTATTTGCCAAAACCCGGCTGGGCATGATGATTCGCGCGGGTAGCACCAACCGCGAAATGGTGCAGTCGCTGGGCATTGACATCAAGTTTTTATACCGTGTGGTGTTTGCCGCCGGGGTGGCGATTGCGGTGTTGGCCGGCATGGTGGCCGCGCCCGTGTCCTCGGTCTATCCGGGCATGGGCAGTTTGGTGCTGATTATTTGCTTTGTGGTGGTGGTGATCGGCGGCATTGGCTCGATACGGGGCGCGCTGCTGGCCTCCTTGCTGATCGGCGTAGTCGATACCTTTGGCAAAGTGCTGGTGCCGCAGGTGGCCGGCGTGCTGGTCTATGTCTTGATGGCGGTCATCTTGCTGTGGAAGCCCGATGGATTGTTCAAGGCTGGCTAATGCGAGCGCAGATTCCTAAATTTTTGTTCGTGCTGGCCAGCTTTGCGGCGCTGGCCGTGTTCCCGCATGTGGCGAGTAAGTTCGGCGTGGACCTGGCCACCAAGATCATGATTTTTTCGGTGCTGGCGCTCAGCCTGGAATTGCTGGTGGGTAAGACGGGCCTAGTCTGCTTTGGGCAGGCTGCGTTTTTTGGCATAGGGGCTTATGCCACCGTGCTTTTATCGCCATCCGACGGGCCAGCCTCGCTGGCGACCTTGTTGCCTCTGTGCGTGTTGCTGGCCGCAGCCTATGCCCTGGTGGTGGGCGCGCTGTCCCTGCGCACCAAGGGTGTGTACTTCATCATGGTCACCTTGGCTTTTGCGCAAATGGCCTACTACGTGGTGCACGACACGCCCTTAGGTGGCGGTACCGACGGCATTTACCTGATGATGAAACCGGCATGGGGCGACTGGCTGGATCTGGACAAGCCCCTGGTCATGTACCGCTTCACGCTGGCCTGCCTGTTGGGCACCTTTGTGTTTTTGGCCTTGTTGGGTCGCTCCCAATTTGGCCATGCCTTGGCCGGTATCCGCGTGAACGAACAGCGCATGCGCGCCACCGGCTTTTCTACCTATCCCTACAAGCTGGCGGCTTTTGTGGTGTCGGGCGGAATCGCCGGATTGGCCGGTTTTTTGTTTGCAGTGAAAGATGGTTTTGTAAACCCTGAAATGATGAGCTGGCATATCTCGGGTGAGGTGCTCATCATCATTATTTTGGGCGGCTTGGGACATTTACGCGGCGCCCTTATTGGCGCTTTTGCGTTCGCCCTGCTACAGGAGTTTTTCCGCTCCGAGGCTATCTTTGGCGAGTTTGCCAAGCATTGGCATCTGGGCCTGGGGCTGACCATCATCGCCAGCGTAGCCTTGCTGCCGCGCGGCCTGGTGGGCATACCTGCGCAGTTGCTCGGCCTTTTGCGCACCCCGCATAGTGGCGGCGCTTTGGCGCAAACAGCGCCAGCGAAGGCAGACCATGCAAAACCCTGAAATTTTGTTGCGCGGCACTGGCATCAGCCGCCGCTGGGGCGGTTTGACTGCCTTGGACAATGTGTCTATCGAGGTGGCGCGCGGTAGCGTGCACGCCGTCATTGGTACCAATGGCGCGGGCAAGTCTACGCTGGTCAACATACTGTCTGGTGAGTTGGAAGCTTCGGCTGGCTCGGTGCATTTGCTGGGGCAGGATGTGAGCCGCTGGAGCCAGCCGCGCCGCGCCCGCGCCGGTCTTGGTCGCAGCTACCAGCGCAACACGATTTATCCCAGCTTCACCGTGCAGGAAAACTGTCGCCTCGCAGCGCAGGCCATGCACCAGCAACCCTGGGCCTGGTGGCGCAGCGCTAGCGCCTGTGCCAAGAGCATGCAAGCGGCGCACCACGCTGCCGCACAAGCGGGCTTGCAAGATTTGCTCGGCCGCGAAGCGGGCTTGTTGTCGCACGGGCAAAAGCGCCAACTCGAAATCGCCATGTGCTTGGCCACGCAGCCGTCGGTGCTACTGCTGGACGAGCCCCTAGCCGGCATGGGCGCTGAAGAAACCGATCGCATGCTCGAATTGCTGACCGCGCTCAAGTCCAGTCACGCCATGCTGCTGATCGAGCACGATATGGACGCGGTATTCCGCGTAGCCGATGTGATTACTGTGCTAGTGAACGGACAGCTCATCGCCTGTGGCAGCCCCGAGGAAGTGCGCAACAGTCCCGAAGTGCGCGTCGCCTATTTGGGGGAGCACTGATGCAAGGCCCTATTTTGCAAGCACGCGGGATTGAGGCTTGGTACGGCTCGGGTCAGGTTTTGTATGGCGTGGACCTGGACATTGCGCGCGGCCAGACCATGGGCTTGCTCGGGCGCAACGGCATGGGTAAGAGCACGCTGATTCGCACCCTGCTGGGGCATGTGACAGAGCGCAGCGGCAGCATCCGCGCTTTCGGAGTTGACGTTTCGAAAAGCCGCCCGCATGAAATGGCGCGCTTGGGTGTGGCCTATGTGCCCGAAGGCCGGGGCGTTTTCCCTAACCTAACGGTACGCGAAAATCTGGTGATGGCCGCGCGCCCGGGCACCGACGGGCGCAGCGACTGGCCTTTTGCACGGGTAATGGACACCTTCCCCCGCCTGGCCGAGCGCCTGTCCAATCTGGGCGCCGAACTATCGGGCGGCGAGCAGCAAATGCTGTCCATAGGCCGTGCCTTGATGACGCATCCGCAACTCATCATCCTGGACGAAGCCACCGAAGGCCTGGCCCCTTTGATCGTGGCCGAAATCTGGCGCGTGATCGAAGGCATACGCCAAAGCGGCATCGCCACCCTGATTGTGGACCGCGACTACCGCAAAGTGCTAGA
>JAEMRG010000267.1 GCA_016463455.1 Rhodoferax sp. | reverse complement strand
TGGCATCGGGCACGTCTTTTTCGTCAGCCTTGGTCCACTTGGCAATCGCTTTGACTTGGGGCGAACCCACAGCCCACTTGGCCGCATTGGCGCGGTAGTCAGCGTCCGCTTTGCTGATCGCCTTGATCGCTGCAACCACGAAGTCGCGGTTTTGGGCGGCCCACTTCGCATCGACTACCAAGCCGTCAAAGGTGGGGTAGCCTTTTTTGCCAATGTCGCCCGAGGTTGCAATGGCCTTGCCGTTGCGCTTGATCTTGGACAGAACCGGGTCCCAGATGAAGGAGGCATCAATGTCACCGCGTTCCCAGGCCGCTGCGATGGCCGGTGGTGGCAGGTTCATCACGTTGACGCTTTTGGCATCAATGCCTTCAAGACGCAAACCGACCATGAGGGAGTAGTGGGCGGTGGACGCGAAAGGCGTTCCGACCTTTTTGCCGACCAAGTCTTTCCATCCGTTGACGCCAGCGCCATTGCGGGCCACCAATTGGTCTGAAGCGGCAATGTCATCCAAGATGTACACCAAGCGCAGGTCTTGTCCTTGGCTGGTGGCCGTGGCCAGCGGGCTGGAGCCCACTTCGCCGATTTGCACATCACCAGAGCTCATGGCCTTGATCACTTCGCCACCGCCGCCAAACATTCGCCAGTTGATCTTGTAACCCGTTGCTTTTTCGAGCTCAGAGTCCATCAGAATCCGCAGCGGAAGCTGCATATCCTGGTGCGCAAAAGTCACTTCTTTTTTGGCTTGCGCAAACGCCGTGGACAGGCCTACAGCGACCATCAAGCCCATCAGGGATTTGGTGATAACCGGAATGAGAGTCTTTTTCATCGATCAACCTTTCAAGTAATTAAACGGGGGAAACCAGGCCCATGCTACGCCCCTGCAAACAAGACAAGTGCATGAGCTTATAAGTTTGGCCTTTGCATCGCCCCCATACTAGAGCCAGATGCATGCCTTTATAGTGCCAGTTAATGCCACGGTTTTGCACCAGCATGGTGCTGCAACTTGAAGCACAATGGTGCGTTTTTCGCTGGAGAACCGTCTTTGGCGAGCAAATTTCTGGATCTGCCCAGTGAGGGCAATCACAGGCCGCGATCTGCTTGAGCGCGGGTTTATCCCTAGGCGGTTTTCTGCTACTTTGGTGCCCTCTGGCCGTGCTGCACAAGCTTACAGTGAAGGTGTTTTTATGAGTTCTGGTTTGCGGCGCTGGCTGCCTTTTTTGCAATGGTGGCCGCGCGTGGGCCGCGCCAGCCTGCGCGCTGACTTAATTGCGGGTCTAACCGGCAGCCTTATTTTGGTTCCGCAAGGCGTGGCCTTTGCGACGATCGCCGGCATGCCGCCGGAGTATGGTTTGTACGCGGCCATGCTGCCTGCCATCGTCGCCGCTTTGTGGGGCTCTTCATGGCATTTGGTATCCGGTCCGACCACGGCGATTTCTATCGTGGTCTTTGCCACCATGAGCCCCCTGGCCGAAGCGGGCAGCCCGCACTACGTGCAACTGGTTTTGACGCTCACTTTTTTGGTGGGGGTGTTCCAGCTTTTGCTCGGGGGCTTGCGGCTTGGCACCTTGGTGAATTTTGTATCCCATACCGTGGTCGTCGGCTTTACGGCGGGGGCGGCGGTGCTCATCGCTATCAGCCAGGTAAAAAACTTCTTTGGCATTGCGCTGCCGCGCGGCGCATCCGTGGTAGCGGTGCTGCAAGGCCTGGCGCAGCAGGCGCAGGACATCAACCCCTTTGTGACTTCGGTCAGCCTGTTCACCGTGGTGTGCTGCGTCGCTGCGCGCCGCTGGTGGCCGCGCGTGCCACACATGATTGTGGGCATGGTCAGCGGCAGTGTGCTGGCCTACGCCCTGAACCAGACCTGGGGTCTGGAGCGCACCGGTGTAGGCAGCATCGGTGCGCTGCGCATCGGCTTTCCGCCGCTGTCCAGTCCGGACTTTGACTGGCAAACCATTGCGACCTTGGCGCCGATTGCGGTCGCGGTCGCGCTCTTGGCCTTGACCGAAGCCGTGTCCATCGCGCGCTCCATGGCCTTGCATACTGGCCAACGCATCGATGGCAACCAGGAATTTATTGGCCAGGGCCTGTCCAATATCGTGGGCGCTTTTTTCTCGGGCTATGCATCGAGCGGCTCTTTCAACCGCAGTGGCCTCAATGTGCAGGCCGGCGCGCAAACGCCTTTGGCGGCGGTTTTGTCCGCCGTGTTTTTGCTGTTTATCATGCTGTTTCTGGCGCCCTTGGCGCAGTACCTACCGGTGGCGGCTATGGCCGGCATTTTGTTTGTGGTGGCCTGGGGTTTGATTGACTTTCACCACATCGGTGAAATCCTGCGTGTGAGCCGTTCCGAGTCCGCGGTGTTGGCCGCAACCTGGCTGGCCACCCTCACGGTGCAGCTGGAGTTTGCAATTTATATTGGCGTGGCTTTGTCTTTGCTGCTTTACCTTAAGCGCACCTCGCAGCCCGGTGTGGACGATGTCAAGCCGGTGCCCGGCCAGATGCCGCCAGCCTTTAGCGCAGCCACTGGCCTGCCCGATTGTCCGCAGCTCAAAATTGTCCGTATCAATGGCTCTATTTTCTTTGGCGCGGTCAACCATTTGCAAGAGGCTATGCAAGCCATCGACGCGCAAAACCCGGCGCATGTGCATGTGCTGCTCGCGGCTTCGGGCATCAATTTTGTGGACCTGGGTGGTGCACAGTGGTTGGCGCAGGAGGCCCAGCGCCGCCGCGCGCTAGGCGGCGGTCTGTACATTTTTCACATGAAAGAAGAGCCCTTGGCCATGTTGCATAAAAGCGGCGCTTTTGACGCCATCGGCGCCGAAAACTTCTTCACCTTAGGCGACGACCTGATGCCCGCCATCAAAGCGCGCCTCCATCCCCAAACCTGCGCCCAATGCACCGTCCGCGTGTTCGCGCCGTGTAAATAAAGCGTAGGGCGACAGCATTGCACAGTGGCTTGCGCCTTGGTGCAATCGGCTGTCGGTTCGAATTATTTGTAAAGCACTCCTGGCAACCACATTCCGATGGCGGGGAAGGTGTAGAGCAGGAAGATCGCAAAAACTTGGATGACCATGAAAGGCATCATGCCGG
>JAEMRG010000266.1 GCA_016463455.1 Rhodoferax sp. | reverse complement strand
TTGAGCTTCATGGTGCACGAGCCCAGCGGAATCATGCTGCGATCCAGCGCCAGGTCTTTATCGCTCAAGCGGCGGATATAGCGCAGCATGCCGGTTTCGGAGTGATAGCTATGGAACACCGGATGCGTCAGAAAACTGCTGCTGCGGCGCAGGGCTGCGGGAATCAGCGAGCCTGGCGCCTGTGCCAGCACATCCCATTGCGGCAAGGCTTGCCCTGCTTTTGCGAATACGCCCCATAGCAGCTGCACGTCCTCGCGCGTGCTGGTTTCGTCCAAAGAGATGCCGATGCACGTGCCACGCAGCATGCGCACATTGGCCCCAGCGGCCACCGCCTTCGCAGCAATCGCCTGCGCTGCGGCTGGGCTGCTGGTGTCTATCGTCAAGGTATCAAAAGCGCTGTCGTACAAGGGCGCGCAGCCCAGGCTGGACAGGCCTGCAGCCAGCGTAGCGGTATAGGCGGCGATACGCTGCGCAATGCGCGTGAGGCCGCCAGGGCCGTGATACACCGCATACATGCTGGCCACGACGGCGGGTAGCACTTGCGCGGTGCAGATATTGGAGGTGGCTTTTTCGCGGCGTATGTGTTGCTCGCGGGTTTGCAGCGCCAGGCGGTAGGCCGGTTTGCCGTGCACATCCACACTCACGCCCACCAAGCGCCCCGGCATAGAGCGTTTGAATTCGTCGCGGCAGGCCAGGAAGGCAGCGTGCGGACCACCGGCGCCCATGGGCATGCCAAAGCGTTGCGTGCTGCCCACCACAATGTCGGCGCCCATTTCGCCAGGGGGTTTCAGTAGTGTGAGCGCCAGCAAGTCGGCAGCCAATATCAAAGCGGCGCCCTTGGAATGCGCCAGGTCCGCGTCGCGCTGCCAGTCGTCCAGCCAGCCGGTGCTACCGGGGTATTGGTTGATGGCGCCAAAGTAGTCGTCTTGGGCCAACGCTTCGTACCAGGCCTGGGGCGAGTTCACCACCTTGACCACCATACCCAAAGGCGCAGCGCGCGTTTGGATAACGGCAATGGTTTGTGGGTGGCAGTCGCCACCCACAAGGAAGGTGTTACCTTTGTTCTTCACGCTGCGCTTGGCCAGGGTCATAGCCTCGGCAGCTGCCGTGGCTTCGTCCAGCATAGAGGCATTGGCAATCGGCATGGCCGTCAGATCGCAGACCATGGTTTGAAAATTCACCAAGGCCTCCATACGCCCCTGGCTGATTTCGGCCTGGTACGGGGTGTAAGCGGTGTACCAAGCAGGGTTTTCCAATATGTTGCGCAAAATCACGCCCGGTGTGTGCGTGCCGTAATAGCCCTGGCCGATAAAGCTTTTGAGCACCCGGTTGTGCGCGGCCATGGCGCGCAATTCGGCCAGTGCCGCCGCCTCGCCGATGGCCGGGGGCAAATCCATAGGCGCGCTGCGCCGGATATTGGCAGGGACAATGCCTGCAATCAGGCTCGCGCGCGAGGCTTCGCCAATGACCGACAGCATGTGCGCCTCGTCCTGTGGCGACAGACCGATATGCCGGGCGACAAATTCCTGCGGGTTTTCCAGGGCGCTCCAGGACGCGGCGGTAGATGTAGGCATAGCGGCTTTCCTTGTAGGCAGGACGTGGCCTGCGCTGGGCAATGGGGAGATCAATACGGCGAAGGCGCTCAGGCCGTCATGGCCTTGTAAGCGGCCTCATCCATCAAGGCGGTAAGTTGACCGGGGTCGCTCAGGCGCACCTTAAAAAACCAGCCTTCGCCCTGCGGGTCGGTATTGGCCAAGGACGGGTTGTCGCGCAAGGATTCATTGACTTCAACGATCACGCCCGAGACTGGCATATACACATCGGCAGCGGCTTTGACCGACTCGACGACGCCGGTGACATCGCCTTGGGCAAACGTCTTGCCCACCTCGGGCAGTTCGACAAACACCACATCGCCCAGCGCGTCTTGCGCATGGTGCGTGATGCCAACCACGGCACTGCCGTTGTCATTGGAAACCCATTCATGGTCAGCGGTATAGAGGAGGCTCATAAATAATCCTTTTTGGGCAGTAGATGAAGTTAGTGAAATGGTGCAATCGAAATTAGCCTAAGCAGCCCGGCGGTAACGATGGGGAACAAAAGGCATGGCGCAGACCTGCATGGGCACGCGCTTGCCGCGCACCAGCGCAAACAGCGGCATGCCTAGTGTCGCGCAAGCCGGTGGCACATAGGCCATGGCAATCGGCGCATCCGCGCTGGGCCCTAAGAGGCCGCTGCATACCGTGCCGGCATTTTGGCCTTGGGCGTCTTCCAGCAACGCGGGCTCGCGCACCGGTACACGCTCCAAGGCCCGCAAGCCCACACGCAGGCGACCCGCGCCCTGCTGCATCTGGGCAAACAAAGCCTCAGCGCCCAAAAATCCTCCAGCGCGGGCGCCGCCCTCGCGACGTACTTTTTGAATCGCCCACATCAGTTGCGCCTCTAAAGGCGTAGTGGCTGCGTCCATGTCATTGCCGTACAAGCACAAGCCGGCCTCTAGGCGCAGTGAATTGCGCGCGCCCAGACCTATGGGCATGACCTCGGGCTGGGCCAGCAAAGCTTGCGCCAAAGCCTCGGCCCCGTCCTGGTGCAGTGAGATTTCAAAACCATCCTCGCCGGTGTAGCCGCTACGCGTGATGTAGAGCGCCTGGCCTTGCCAGTCAAAGTTTGCACCATCCATAAACACCATGCGCTGCACACCAGGCACCAGGCGTTGTAAAGCAGCGGCTGCGGCAGGGCCCTGCAAAGCCAGCAATGCATGATCGGGCATAGGGGTGACAGTGCATTGCGCGCTGATGTGCGCCCGGAAATGTGCGATGTCGTCTTGCTTACACGCGCCGTTCACCACTACAAAAATACCGTCCTCGCGGCGACTGAACATCAGGTCATCGAGGATGCCGCCTTGTGCATTGAGCAGCATGCCGTAGCGCTGACGACCTGGCGCTAAGCCAATGACATCGACGGGCACCAGTTTTTCAAAAGCCGGCGCCGCCTGCGGGCCAGAGAGCAACACTTGGCCCATGTGCGAGACGTCAAACAAACCGGCTTGGGCGCGGGTATGCAGGTGTTCGGCCAGCACCCCGGCGGGGTATTGCACCGGCA
>JAEMRG010000035.1:3435-12352 GCA_016463455.1 Rhodoferax sp. | reverse complement strand
GGCTACGTGCCGCCAACGGCCTGAGTCCGCCCCCAACACCAGCCCCCGTGGCCACCGGCGCCACATGCATTCTGGATACCGCTTTCGGCGCGGGTGCGGGGTTTTTACGCGCCTGGCAGGACTATGCGGATGCATTGCCGCGCACAGCGCAGTTGCACTATGTCGGGCTGATAGAGCTGGGCCATTGGCCTTTAGACTTTTCGGCCATTGCCCAAGCCACAAGCGCTGAATCGGGCGAACACGCGCAGGCCCTGACCCAAGCCCTTCGCGCCCTGTCCATCGCCCAAGGGCCCGCCCCAGGTTTTTACCGCTTGCCCTTCTACCAGGGCCGGGTGCTGCTGACTTTATGCCTTGGCCCCCGAGACGCCAGCTTGGCCCAGTTGCTAATGCAAGCTGACCACATCGTTTTAGGGATGGACCAGGCATGGACTAGGGCCCAACTGCATCGCCTGCAAACGCTGGCACGCCGGGGCACGACGCTGGCTTTTGCTGGCAGTGCAAGTCAGTACGCAGGCAAGCCAGCCCTCGATACGGCGCTATGGAAGCCGCGTGGCGCTGGAACACTGGTATTCGACCCCGCCTGGGCTTTGCGAAGCAGCCGCATTAGGCCCGTAAAAGTATTTGCAAAGCCCGGTCATTGCACGATCCTAGGCGCCGGAATTAGCGGGGCAATGGTGGCGCGCACCTTGGCCTTGCGCGGTTGGCAAGTCACCGTGCTGGAACAACAGGCTCAGGCAGGCGCCGGTGCATCCGGCCTGCCGGCAGGCTTGGTCAGCGCCAGTGGCAACTCGCCCGCCGACCCGCTGTATGGCATCACCCGCAGCGCCTACCATCTGACGCGCCAGATCTTGCAATCGATGCTGGTGCAAGGAGAAGATTGGGACGAAGGCGGCGCGATGCGGGCCTTTGCGCCCGGTGCATGGCGTGCCGAAGCGCTCTGGCTCAAACCCCAAGCCTTGATACGCGCCTGCCTGTCCACCCCCGGCGTGACACTGCAATGCAAGGCGGCAGTGCAGCGCCTGCATTTTGAAGCGGGGAAGTGGCAGGCTTTAGACGCAAGGGGTCATGCCCTTGCAAGCAGTGAATTGCTGGTTCTGTGCAACGCCATGGATGCGGCGCGACTGCTGGCCAAGACCGACGAGTACGCAGCCGATGCCCTCAGCAGCGCAGCGCGCAGCGCCTTGGCGCAACTGCGCCCTGTTTTCGGTAGCATCAGCAGCGGCCCGGCCACGGATCTGCCAGGACGACCGGGGCTTCCGGTGCAGGGGCAAGGCCATTTCTTACCCGCAGTGCCGAGCCCACAGGGCTTGCAATGGCTGGCCGGGGCTGGCTTTGAAGCCGACGACAGCGCCAGCGAAGCTGATTGCCACCAAGCTAATCTGGCCCGCATTACACAACTCCTGCCGGATGTATCGCCAACATTGCAAGCGCAATACCGCGCCGGGCAGCTAGGCCTGTGGCGCGGGCAACGCTGCGTTTCGCACGACCGCTTGCCACTGATCGGTCCGGCAACTGCCAGCGGAGAAAACGGCTTGTGGATGTGCCTGGCCATGGGCGCGCGCGGGCTGACGTTTGCAGCCCTGTGCGCCCAATTGCTGACAGCGCGCCTTATGGCTGACCCACTCCCCTTGCCCAAGCGTTTGGCGCGCCTACTGGATGTGCAGCGCTTGCAAGGCCGGGGAAGCTAAAGCGGCGATCAGCGATTTTTCAAATACGGTTTACCCAAAGCCGCAGGCGCCACTGCACGGCCTACAAAACCCGCCAGTAAGACCACGGTCATCAGGTAGGGCAGCGCCTGAATGGCTTGCACCGGGACGGCGCCGATACCGGGAATGTCCACGCCTTGCAGGCGCATGGCAATCGCGTCCAACAATCCAAACAGCAGGCAGGCACCCAAAGCGCCCCAGGGGTTCCAGCGTCCAAAGATCAAGGCGGCCAGGGCCATAAAGCCGCGTCCGGCGGTCATATGCGCTGAAAAATTGGCGCTTTGCGCCAGCACCAAATAGCTGCCCGCCAAGCCGCACAAAAGCCCATTGATGGCCAAAGCCGCGTAGCGCAGCCGCAGCACCGACACGCCGGCCGCGTCCACCATGTGCGGGTTCTCGCCGACCGCGCGCAAACGCAATCCAAAGCGGGTGCGGTATAGCACATACCAGGACAAGGGCACCAATGCATAGGTGCCATAGACCAGCAGGTTGTGGCCTAACAGTGCCTGGCCGATCACCGGCCCCCACCAGGGCAGCGGCTGCACCGCCTGCACCAGTCCTTGCCAATGCGCTTGCACGCGCACATCCACTGACAAGGGCGGGGTTTGACCGCCTTGTGCGAACCAAGCAATACCCAGCACCACCGTCAGGCCGGCGGCGATGATATTGATGGCCACGCCGGACACCACCTGGTCGCCGGGATAGCTGACGCAGGCCAAGCCATGCAAGGACGACAGCAAAACACCCACCACCATGGCGGCCAGCAGCGCCAGCGTGGTCGAGCCAGTCACCGCCCCTACGGCACCGGCAGCAAACGCGGCAAACAGCATCTTGCCTTCCAGTCCGATGTCCACCACGCCCGAGCGCTCGGAAAACAAACCGGCCAGCGCGCACAAGACCAGGGGCGTGGCTAGGCGCACCGCCGAAGCCAGCACCGAGGCCACCAGCGTCTCATCCATGCTTTGCTCCATGCAAGTTCAGTGCGCGCAACAGCGCGGCCAAGGGCGTCGCCACCACATAGCTCATAGCCCCGGAAAAAAGCACCACAAAACCTTGCAGCATGACCACCATATCGCGGCTAAAACCGGGCACATCAAAAGCGACTTCGGCTCCGCCTTGAAACAGCGCGCCAAACAAAACACTGGCCAGCACCACACCCACCGGATGGTTGCGGCCCATCAAGGCTACGGCGATACCGGTAAAGCCGGCGCCGCCGACAAACTCCATCACTAGTTTGCCGCTGACCCCGGCCACTTCATTCATGCCGACCATGCCGGCCAGTGCACCACTGATCGCCATAGCCAAGACAATATGCCGGCGCGGCCGGATACCGGCATAGGCCGCCGCCCCAGGACTAGAGCCTACGGCCCGCAGCCGGTAGCCGCTGCGGCTGTGCCACAGGAAAAAATACACCGCCACGCAAGCGAGCAAAGCCAAAAGCAAGCTGGCGTTCAGTGGCGAGCCGGGCCAATCGACTCCGCCTAAGGCCAGCAGTTCACGCGCCGGCATCAGCTGCGCCGAGGGTGCAAAGGCCGCGCTTTCGATAGCCACATTGCCCGGTGCACGCAAATGGTTGACCAGCAAATACACCAGCAGGGTACTGGCCAGGAAATTGAACATGATGGTGGTGATCACCACATGGCTACCCCGGTAGGCTTGCAAATAGCCGGGAACCGCAGCCCAAGCCATGCCAAACAGCGCGCCGCATAGCAGCATCAAGGGCAGCATGGCCCCGGCGGGCAAAACCGGCGACAGCCACAGCGCCACCAAGGCGGTGCCCAAGCCACCCACCGTGGCCTGGCCTTCGCCGCCGATATTGAATAAACCCGCATGAAAAGCCACGGCCACTGCCAGGCCGGTGAAAATAAAGCTGGTGGCGTAGTACAGGGTGTAGCTCAGGCCACGGGCCGTGCCGAAAGCGCCTTGCACCAGGGCTGCCAACACTTGCGAAGGACTTTGCCCGACCAACGCCACGACGATGCCGGCCACCAGCAAGGCGATAGCCAGGCAGACCAGAGGCAGCAGACCGACATCGGCCCAGCGCGGCAAGGCTGTCGCCTGGCTCATGCGGCAGCTCCGGCCATCAACAAGCCCAGACGCTCTTCGCTGCAATCGGCAATATCCAGCACGCCGCTGATGCGGCCCTGGACCATCACCAGCACGCGGTCCGACAAGGCCAAAATTTCATCCAGCTCACTAGAGACCAACAACACGGCACAACCGGCATCGCGCATGGTGCGTAACTGGGAATAAATAAATTCGATCGCGCCGATGTCCACGCCGCGGGTGGGCTGGCCTACTAGCAACACGCGCGGCGCTTGCCCGAGCTCTCGGGCCAGCACCAATTTTTGCTGGTTGCCCCCGGAAAATTTGCGGCTACCCAGGGTCGCTTTGCGCGGACGCACGTCAAAACGCTCCATCATGTCTGTGGTCGCCTGGCGCATGGCAGCTGCGCGCATCCAGCCCCCGCGGCAAAACTGCGGCTGGTGTTCATAGCCCAACACCGCAGACTCCCAGGCCTCAAAGTCCATCACCAAGGCCCGCGCTTGACGATCTTCGGGTACATGGGCCAGGCCGATAGCGCGCGCGGTAAACGGGTCGAGCCACGCCGCGCTTTCAAACTGCCGCCCCAGCACTTGCATGCTGCCGCTATCGGGCGCAGCCAGGCCAGACAAAACATCGAGCAACTCGCTTTGCCCGTTGCCCGAGACACCCGCAATGCCCACGATCTCACCGGCGCGCAATTGCAGGCCCACCCCCGCCAGCCGCTGCACACCGCTGGCATCACGCAAGTGCAAGCCCTGCGCTAGTAAAACCGGCGTGGCATCGCGCTGCGGCTCATGTACTGCGGGCGGCCTGTCCAACTGCACTTTGCGCCCCACCATAGCCTGGGCCAGCGATTGCACGCTAGCGCGCGCAATCGGCATATCCTCCACCACGCGCCCGGCGCGCATGACCGTTACCTGGTCGCACAGGGCCAGCACTTCCTTGAGCTTGTGGGTGATCAAAATCACCGTGCTTCCCTGTGCGCGTAACTGGCGCAACACGGTAAACAATTGCTGCGTTTCCTGCGGCGTCAAGACGGCGGTGGGCTCATCGAGTATCAGGATGCGGGCGCCGCGAAACAAAGCTTTCAAAATTTCCAAACGCTGGCGGTCGCCGACGGCCAAATCGGCCACCAGGGCATCGAGTGCAACCAGCAGACCGGTGGACTGCATCAAAGCCTCCAGCTGCTGGCGCACCGGCGCGATGGCACTGGGCAGATGCCAGTGCGGCTCGGCGCCCAACATCACGTTTTCCAGCGCGCTCAGCGTTTCGACCAGCATGAAGTGCTGGTGCACCATGCCAATGCCGCAGGCGATAGCGTCTTGGGCATTGCGAATCTGCACCGGTTTGCCAAAGACCGCGATGCGGCCGCTATCGGCCGGGTGCATGCCGTACAACACCGACATCAGGGTGCTCTTGCCGGCGCCGTTTTCACCAATCAGGCCGTGTAAGGTGCCTTGCGCCACCGTGAAGTTCACGTCTAGATTGGCCAGCACATCGCCAAAGCGCTTATGGATACCGGCCATCTGCAAGGCAGGCAGCGTTGTTACCCCGGCCACCTCGGCCGGGGCTAGCGACCTTATAGCTTGCAAGCGTTGTCGGCCATGAAGTCGGCCACTTTGATTTTTCCGCTGATGATGTCGGCCTTGGCGGCATCGACTTTCTTCTTCATGTCGGCGTTGACCAGCTTGGCATTGTTGCTATCCAAGGCGTAGTCCACGCCGCCTTCTTTAAGGCCCAGAACCGACAGGCCAGGTTTGTGCGCCATCGCCACGTTATAGACCGCCACATCCACACGCTTGAGCATGGACGTGAGCATGGTGCCCGGCTGCAAATGGTTTTGGTTGCTGTCCACGCCAATGGCCAGCTTACCCGCGTCTTTGGCGGCTTGGTAAACACCCATGCCGGTGCCGCCGGCCGCCGCAAAAATCACATCAACGCCTTGCGCAAACTGGGCTTTGCTGAGTTCGCCACCGCGTGTGGGGTCGTTCCAGGCTGCGCCTGTGGTGCCCGTCATATTGGCTGTCACCGTGGCTTTGGAATTGGCGAACAAAGCACCTTGGCGGTAGCCGCATTCAAATTTGCGGATCAGCGGGATATCCATGCCGCCGACAAAACCGACCTTGCCACTCTTGCTGGCCATAGCCGCCATCACGCCAACCAAAAAGCTGCCTTCCTGCTCTTTGAAAACTACCGACTGCACGTTAGGCGCATCGACCACCATGTCCACAATCGCAAATTGCAACTTGGGGAATTCTTTGGCTACTTTTTCAATGCTTGATGCCTGCGAAAAACCGACACCAATAATCGGGCTAGCGCCTTTTTCTGCCATGCGGCGCACCGCTTGCTCACGCTGGGATTCATTGCTGATTTCAAATTCCAGGTATTTCTTGCCGGTGTCTTTAGCCCACTTTTGCATGCCGTTATAGGCCGCTTCGTTAAAGGATTTGTCGAACTTTCCGCCCATATCGTAAATAACGGCCGGCTCGGCCAGCGCGGGGATGGCAGCGGCCATAGACAAGGCCAGCACGCCGACTTGGAAAACATGGGCAGTACGCATAAATAAAGTTCCTAGCGAAGAGGGATTTAATAAAAAGCACGCCCGACATACAGCATGCCAAGCTTGGGTGCCACAGCGATCTGACGCTTGCAAAACACAGCGGCAGCAGTTCATCATACGTGAGCCCACAGGCGCTCGCAAGCAGAGCGCGGGCCAATTTTGCAGACGCTTGGTCTACACTCGACCAAGGGTCAGCGCAGTGAGCGCAGGCCTGCGCCTATTGGGCGCACAAACTTTGAAAGTTTTTTCCATGGTGCTTGTTGCGGGATCGGCCAATCTGGATTTTGTAGTGCGCGCGCAGCATATTCCAGCGCCTGGCGAAACCGTGTTGGGCCGCGATTTGCAAATATTTCCCGGCGGCAAAGGTGCCAATCAGGCAGTGGCTTGCGCGCGGGCCGGTGGCGCACCTACCGCCATGGCGCTGGCGCTGGGGCGCGATGCCTATGCCCAAGTACTCATAGCGTCCTTACAAAGTGCTGGCGTGGTGCTGCATGCGCAAGCGTTTGAGGATGTTGCCAGCGGCACCGCTTTTATTTGCGTCTCCGATGACGCAGAAAACGCCATCACCGTTGCGCCTGGCGCCAACGCCCGCCTGCTGGCTGCGCATCTGCCCGCGCTCAATGCCTACCGTTTTTTGCTGATGCAATTGGAAATTCCTTTGCGTACGGTTATCGAATCGGCGCGCCTGGCGCGTGCGGCGGGCCTGCAAGTGGCGCTCAATGCCGCACCGGCCCAAGCGCTGCCGCCCGATCTGCTTGATCTGGTGGATGTGCTGATCGTCAACGAAGGCGAGTTGCGCGCTATCAGCCAGCGCCACGGGAGCATTGTGGATGCCATGGCTACATTGCCGTGCCAGAGCGTCGTAGTGACCTTGGGCGCACGCGGCGCCGTCGCGCGCCAGGGTCAGGCCCTGCATTACCAAGGCGGTTTTGCCGTCCAAGCCGTGGATACCACCGGTGCGGGCGACACCTTTTGCGGCGTGCTCATAGCGCAACTGGCCGCAGGGCAAGGCATGGCAGAGGCGCTGCAATTGGCAGGCGCTGCCGCCGCGCTGTCTTGCACCAAGCCGGGTGCCCAGTCCAGCGTTCCAGAAAACAGCGAGGTGCATGCCTTTTTAGCCGGGCACAGCGCGACCGATGTCTCGGCATTAGAAATCTACTGCGAGGCCAGGGCCTAAGGCCTTTTGCACCCAAGCCATGCCTATGCCTTCTGCCCGCCACCTGCTTATTTACGACACCGACCCCGGGGTTGACGACGCTATGGCCTTGTACTACGCCCTAGCCCACCCCGAAATTGAGCTGGTCGGCGTGACCACTAGCTTTGGCAATGTGTCGGTGGTCCAGGCGGCTACCAACGCCTTGTATCTTTTAGCCATTGCAGGGCGCGGCCATATTCCGGTGACCCAAGGCGTAGCTGCACCCTTGGGCAAGCCCGGCGAAGAGCCGCCAGCCCATATCCATGGGGCGGACGGTTTGGGCAATCTTGGGCCGCGTGAAGCGCATGCCCTGCGCCTGGACCCACGCAGTTCGGCGCAATTTATCGTGGACATGGCGCGCGAAAAACCGGGTGAAATCACGCTGGTGGCGGTCGGCCCCCTGGGCAACCTGGCCTTGGCGCTGGAGATCGAGCCGCAATTGCCCAAACTGCTGCGCGCCGTGGTCATCATGGGCGGCACGGTGATCGAGCCTGGCAATGTGTCGCCGGTGGCCGAGGCCAATATCTGGAACGACCCGCATGCGGCAGACCGCGTGTTTTGCGCCGGTTTTACGCTCACTATGGTCGGTCTTGACGTAACACACCAGGTGATATTGCCAGTCACTATGTTCAAACAACTGGCCGGGCACCACCGCCATATTGCCACCGACACCCTGCACCATGCCGTGGCCTTTTACGCTAACTTTTACAGCGACCTGTACCCCCATGTTGCGGCGATCCATGGCTGCTTTGGGCATGATGTGCTGGCCTTTGTCGCGCTGACCGACCCGCAGCTTTTTCAGACCGAAAGCGGCGCGCTGCGTGTAGCCGTGGACGGACTGGCTCAGGGCCAGACCATGCTCAAACGCAAGTCCATACCCTATCCGCAAAGCGGCTGGGAGGTGGCCCCCGCCACGGTGTGCATGCAGGTGCAGGCCGACGCCTGCCGCCAAAAAATTGAAACGGTTTTAATGCGTGATTGGTTGAGCCTATGAGTACCGAACTACCCATCATTGACTTTGCGGCGGACGACGCGCCGCAAGCCTTCACCGCCAGCCTGCACGAAACCGGTTTTGCGGTGCTGCAAAACCATCCGCTGGCGCAGACCCTGATCGAAGGCATTTACAGCGAATGGGCCGGATTTTTCCAAACCGAGGCCAAGCATGCGTATGCACGCGACACGGATACCCACGACGGCTATTTCTCGCCCGCCGTCTCCGAGACGGCCAAGGGCTACCACCGGCGCGACCTCAAAGAGTTCTTCCACATCTACCCCTGGGGTCGCTACCCGGCGCAGGTATCGCCCGCGGCGCTGGACTATTACGCCCAGGCCAGCGTGCTTGCCCAAACCCTGCTGCGCTGGGTGGACCAACATTCGCCAGCGCAAGTGCGCGCTTTGTATTCCATGCCA
>JAEMRG010000035.1:0-3425 GCA_016463455.1 Rhodoferax sp. | reverse complement strand
CCGGACTTGCTGGACGGAAGCGACCACACGTTGCTGCGCGTCTTGCATTACCCGCCGCTCTTGGGGGCCGAGGAACCAGACGCGGTGCGCGCAGCCGCCCACACCGACATCAACCTGCTGACCCTGCTGCCTGCCGCCACGGAGCCCGGCCTGCAAATCCGTCGGCAAGACGGCAGTTGGTTGGATGTGCCCTGCGATTTCGGCCTTTTGATCGTCAACATCGGCGACATGCTGGCCGAAGCTTCGGGGCATTACTTTCCCTCTACCGTACACCAGGTGCTTAACCCCAGCGGCGCAGACCGGGCCAAGCGCCGCATTTCATTGCCCTTGTTTTTGCACCCCCATCGCGACGTAGTGCTATCCCCAAGCTATACCGTGGGCAGTTATTTCGACGAGCGCATGCGCGAATTGCGGGCTTTGGACAAATAAGCCCGCGACGCCCAACCCGGCCTGGTAGCTAAGCAAAGGCCACAAACCGGCAATTTTTCCCGCTTGGCATTGGGTGGCTTTACTTGTTAATCCGGGCCTTACATACCTGACTCCATATAAAGTAATAGTAAAAATATAGTTTTCAGGATAAGAAAAACTCCCTACAGTCGCGCAAGTTTTGCTTTCGCCACCGCGCGCGGCTGAAACCGGCGGGCCTTTGCGGGCCGGTGCGCACAAGGCACAACGCTGGTTTTGCCCCGTACGCCGGCCCAGACCATGTACCAATACACCGATTTCGACCGCCAGTTCGTCCACGCCCGCGCGGCCCAGTACCGTGACCAATTACAGCGCCACCTGTCTGGCAGCCTGCCCGACGAGGCTTTCCGGCCCTTGCGCTTGCAAAACGGCTGGTATGTGCAGCGCTATGCGCCCATGCTGCGCGTGGCCGTGCCCTATGGCGAACTCAATAGCGCACAACTGCGCGCGCTAGCCCGCGTGGCCGGCGAGTTTGATTCCCCTGAGGCAGCCACCCTGGCCCATGCCCAAAGTACGCAGGACCAGATCGGCGGCGGCATCGCCCCGCGTCTGGTCACGAATTGCGGGCACTTCACCACCCGGCAAAACATGCAGTTCAACTGGATTCCCTTGGCCAAAAGTGCCGACGTGATGGAATTGCTAGCCAGCGTGAACTTGCATGGCATCCAAACCAGCGGCAACTGCATTCGCAACATCACCAGCGACGAGCGCGCTGGTATTGCGGTGGACGAAGCGGTAGACCCGCGCCCTTATGCCGAGGTGCTGCGCCAGTGGAGCACGCTGCACCCTGAGTTTGCCTACCTGCCGCGCAAGTTCAAGATTGCGATTACCGGCTCGGTGGAAGACCGCGCCGCAATTGCCTGGCACGATGTGGGTTTGCGCGTGTTGCGCAATGCCGCAGGCGAAGCGGGCTTTCAGGTCTTGGTTGGCGGCGGCATGGGTCGCACGCCGGTCATTGCCAGCGAAATCCGTGCGTTTTTGCCTTGGGACCAAATTCTCAATTACCTCGAAGCCATTGTGCGCGTCTATAACGCCTGGGGCCGCCGGGACAATATGTACAAAGCGCGTATCAAGATATTGGTCAAAGCCGAGGGTCAGCGCTATTTCGATGAAGTCGAGGCCGAATACCAGCGCATCCTGACCGCCGGCGCGCAGCACACCATCCCGCAGGCCGAGTTGGACCGCATTAGCGCCTGCTTTATCGCTCCCGCCTTGGACACAGTGTCGCAAGCACAGCAAAGCGCCGCAGAACATGCTTTAAGCGCGCTGGCGCTGGAAAAACCCGAGTTCTCCCGCTGGCTGGCGCAAAACGTGGCCGCCCACAAAAACCCGGGCCTGCGCGCCGTCACCCTGTCCTTCAAGCGGCCAGGCCAGGCACCTGGCGATGCCACAGCGGACCAGTTGTCCACCGCAGCGGATATTGCCGAGCAGTTTTCAGCCGGCGAAGTACGCGTCAACCACGACCAAAATTTGGTGTTACCTTGGGTGCGCGTGGACCAATTGCTTGCGCTGTGGCAAGCGGCCAAAGAGGCCGGATTGGCACGGCCCAATATCCATTTGCTCAGCGACATGATTGCCTGCCCCGGCGGTGACTATTGTTCGCTGGCCAACGCCCGCTCGCTGCCGGTGGCAGCGGCGATCACCGAGCGCTTTCAAGACCTGGACGAATTGTTTGACCTGGGCGAGATCGACCTGCACATCAGCGGCTGCATCAACTCCTGCGGCCACCACCACAGCGGCCACATCGGTATTTTGGGCGTGGACAAAGACGGCCAAGAGTGGTACCAGGTGACGCTGGGCGGCTCGGACGGCTCCGAGCTCAGTGGCCCGGCACGCGCCGGCAAAGTGGTGGGGCCCTCTTTCGCGGCGGCTGAAGTGGTGGACGTCATCGAGGCAGTGCTAGAGGTTTACAAAGACCAGCGCGACGGTGGTGAGAACTTCATCGATACCCTGCAGCGCGTGGGCATCGACCCTTTTAAGGCAGCGGCCAACAGCGCCCGTTATGCCACCGCCAAACTGGCTGCCTGAGCAGCGATTCAGCCCTCGTTGTCACCATGTCCCTAGCCACCGTAAAAACCCCTTTTCAAATCCTAAGCGCTCAGGCTGTAAGCGCAGGCGACCCAACCGATGCCACCCATGTGCGCGTCGCCAATGACGCCCAGGTGCACAGCCTGGCCTTGGAGGGCATCGCTTGCATCGAGCTCGATTTTCCGAAGTTCACCGACGGCCGGGCCTTCAGCCAGGCGCATGTGCTGCGCCGTCGCGGCTTTGTTGGTGACATCCGGGCCAGCGGCGATGTGCTGATAGACCAATTGCTGCAACTGCAACGCAGCGGTTTTAGCAGCGCGGTGCTGCGCGAAGGCCAGGACGCCGCCCACGGCGCGCGCTTGCTGGCGCACTACAGCGGCTTTTACCAGGGCGATGTAGAAAACCTGCCGCACTTCGCCCGCGCCGCCTGATAGCCCTGCTACAGGCTTGGCCGCCGATTGCCAATAAAATGGCGTTTTGGCCTGCTATCACAGACCTGCTCCCCCAACAGCCACACCCTTTTCCATGACCCATACCGTTACCGAAGCCTGTATCAAGTGCAAATACACCGATTGCGTCGATGTCTGTCCAGTGGACTGCTTCCGGGAAGGCCCCAATTTCCTGACGATTGACCCCGACGAGTGCATTGATTGCGCCGTCTGCATCCCCGAGTGCCCAGTCAACGCGATTTACGCAGAAGAAGATGTGCCGCACGACCAGCGCCATATGACGGCCCTGAACGCCGAGCTGGCCAAGCTGCCCACTTGGAAAAGCATTACCAAACGCAAAGTGCCGCTGCCCGACGCCGAAGAGTGGAAAGACAAGACCGACAAGCTCTCCGAGCTGATCCGCTAAAGCCGGGCCGGTCGCAGCGCCCTCCCACAAACGCCCCGTCCCTTGGCCGCTCCCTCCAAAATCCTGGAAATCGACGC
>JAEMRG010000034.1 GCA_016463455.1 Rhodoferax sp. | reverse complement strand
TTGGCCGCTACGCCTACCACCCGCAGCTGGTGGCGCCCAGCGCGCTCAAAGCGCCTATCAACCCCTTTCGCCCGCACCCTTTAAGCGAAGAAGAGATCGAAGAAACCATTGCCGACTACGCGCGCTGCGCCGCGCTCGCTCAAAGCGCGGGTTATGACGGCGTGGAGATCATGGGTTCGGAAGGCTATCTCATCAATGAATTTATCGCCCGCCAAACCAACCAGCGCGAGGACGGCTGGGGCGGCAGCTATGAAAACCGCATCCGCTTTCCGCTGGAAATCGTGCGCCGTATCCGGCAAGCGGTGGGGCCCAATTTCATTGTGATTTTTAGGCTGTCCATGCTGGATTTGGTGGAAGGCGGCTCCACGCTGGACGAAGTGGTGCAACTGGCGCAGGCGCTCGAAAGTGCTGGGGTGACAATTTTGAATACCGGCATCGGCTGGCACGAGGCGCGCATCCCCACCATAGCCACCAAAGTGCCGCGCGCCGCTTTTGCCTGGGTCACGGCTCAGCTCAAAGGCAAAGTAGGCATACCGCTGGTGGCCACCAACCGCATCAACACGCCCGAGGTGGCCGAGCAAATCTTGGCCGACGGCATGGCCGATATGGTGTCCATGGCGCGGCCGTTTTTGGCCGATGCCGACTTTGTGCGCAAAGCCGCCGAAGGCCGGGCGGACGAGATCAACACCTGCATTGGCTGCAACCAAGCCTGCCTGGACCATACCTTTGGCGGCAAGATCACCTCTTGCCTGGTCAACCCGCGCGCATGCCACGAAACCCTGATGGTCGAAACCCCGGCCCCGGTGCGCGAGCGCATTGCAGTCGTAGGCGCGGGCCCGGCCGGGCTGGCGTTTGCCACCACGGCAGCGCGGCGCGGCCTGGACGTCACGCTGTTTGACGGGGCCAGCGAGATCGGCGGGCAGTTCAACATCGCCAAACAAGTGCCGGGCAAAGAAGAGTTTTATGAAACTCTGCGCTACTTTGGCAAGCAAATCAGCTTAAGCGGCGTCACCCTGCGCCTGGGGCAGCGCGTGAGCGCGCAAGACCTGCTCGGCGCTGGCTTTACCCAAGTAGTGCTGGCCACCGGCGTGACACCGCGTATGCCAGCCATCGAGGGCATAGACCACCCGTCGGTACGCAGCTACCTGGACGTGCTGCGCGACAAATGCGCGGTCGGGCAGCGCGTAGCCTTGATTGGCGCCGGCGGCATTGGCTTTGACACGGCAGAATTTTTACTGCACGAAGGCGGCAGCTCCAGCCTGGATGCAGACCAATTTTTCAAAGAATGGGGCGTGGACCGCAGCTATGCCAGCGCTGGCGGCTTAGCTGCGGCGCACATCGCCCCCAGCCCGCGCAAGATCTACCTCTTGCAGCGCAAGAAAAGCAAAGTGGGCGACGGTCTGGGCAAAACCACCGGCTGGATACACCGCACCTCGCTCAAAAACCGCGAGGTGGAGATGATGAACCTGGTCAGCTACCAGCGCATCGACGACCAGGGCCTACACATTGTGGCGGGGGACAAGCCCATGACGCTGGCGGTGGACACCATCGTGATCTGCGCCGGGCAGGAGCCGCAGCGCGAACTGCAAGCGCAATTGCTGGCAGCCGGCGCACAGGTGCACCTAATTGGCGGCGCCGATGAGGCCGCCGAACTGGACGCCAAGCGCGCTATTTTGCAAGGCACCCAACTGGCGCTGCAATGGGGCGCACCCCCTGTGACACCGCTTAGCCCCCCCGCGCAAGCCGCCAAGGCTGCGGGCGCGCAAGCGGCCTGAGCGACGTAGCCATTGCGGACAAGCAATATGCCTACACCCCACGACCTACCCGCCGACGTCCTGGTGCTTCAGCACCTGCGCGATGACGGCCCCGGCTACCTGGGCCGGTGGCTGGACGCGAGAGGCATCCGCTGGCATGTGTTCTGCGCCGACGCCGGCGAGGCCTACCCCGCATCGCTTAGCGCCTACAAAGGCATGGCGGTGCTGGGTGGCGAGTGGAGCGCCAACGACGAACGCCCTTCCCTGCGTCATGCCGAAGTGCTGATGCGCGAAGCCGACGCACTGGGCGTGCCCATCGTCGGCCACTGCCTGGGCGGGCAATTGATGGCCCGCGCCTTTGGCGGCAGCGTGGAACGCGCCGCCCAGTCCGAAATCGGCTGGATGCCGCTGCGCACCACGGGCAGCACCGCAGCGCGCTACTGGTTTGGCGAAGGCGCGACCCTGGAAGGCTCGGGCAATGGACCTAGCGCCCACACGCTCTACCAATGGCATAGCGACAGCTTTGTGACGCTGCCACCTGGCGCAGAGCTGATCGCCTCTTCCGCCGCCTGCGCACACCAGGCCTTTGCCATCGGCCCGCACTTGGCCATGCAGTTTCACGTAGAAATCACCGCCGAAAAAATCGGCTTTTGGATGGCCGAGCCGGGGGCGTCTTTCCCCCGCATGTTGCAACGCTGGCCAGACAGCGTGCAAAGCCTGGAGGCTATGAGCGTGGCGAACGAAGTCCACTTGGCCAACAGCCATGCGCTGGCGGATCAGATTTATGGAGCTTGGCGGGGTCGGTGGGCGGAATAACTAGCCAGAATGCCCGGATACAAAATAAAAAAGGGCCCATAGGCCCTTTCTTGCATCTTTCACTGGCGGAGAAGGCGGGATTCGAACCCGCGGAGGGTTTTACCCCTCGCACGCTTTCCAGGCGTGTGACTTAAACCGCTCATCCACCTCTCCGGAGGCGCTGAGTTTAACCCGAGTCAGTGGCCCTGTCCGAAGCGCGCTGGCGCACATCGTGATTCACCAGGCTAAAGCCCCGCTGCTTATAGCTTTTCCAGCGCTGGCGGGCGTCTTGAATGGCTTGTTCGTCGCCAGATACCAATTCAATCACGCGCTCGCGCTGGTGCGGGTCGTCTGGTTGTTGGTCGCTCATATTGATGAGCACTGACTGCTGCGCTAGGTCAGTGGGCACCTGCGCTGCCAATAAAACGGGGCTGTGGGCCGCGATAGAGGCCGGACCGTCAGCCAGGGCATGGGGGGTGAATCCTGCGGCCTCATCGGCCCACAGTGCGGCGTCCAGGCGCCGCAGCATGGGGCCGTCGCCAAGAATGAGCGCTTGCGCGCCGCTGGCCAGCACTTTGCGCACCAAGCGGCAGCAATAAGCCACCCGGTCTTCTATGCCAATATGAAAAGCGACTTGCGTCACTTGGCTTGCACAGGCCCCAGCAAATACTCCACCAGCAGGCCCACCGGCCGGCCGGTGGCGCCTTTTTGCGCACCGCTCTTCCAGGCGCTGCCCGCAATGTCCAAATGCCCCCAGGGGAATTTTTCGGCAAAGCGTTGCAAAAACTTAGCCGCCGTCACCGCCCCGGCGGCGCGCCCGGCGATGTTGGCGACGTCGGCGAAGTTGGTTTTCAGCCCTTCGGCGTAGTCTTCATCCAAAGGCATGCGCCAGCACAGGTCTTGCGCCCTATCGCCAGCGCTGGCCAAGGCCTGGGCCAGGTCTTCGTGGTCCGAGAACATGCCCGTGCGCACCGCGCCCAGAGCAACCACGCAGGCGCCGGTCAGGGTGGCGATGTCCACCACCGCCGTGGGCTTGAAGCGCTCGGCGTAGGTCAGCGCGTCGCACAAAATTAGGCGGCCTTCGGCGTCGGTGTTGAGAATTTCAATGGTTTGGCCGCTCATGCTGGTCACCACGTCGCCGGGTTTGACGGCTTTGCCGTTGATCAGGTTTTCGCAGGAGGGGATCAGGCCCACCACGTTGATGGCCGGTTTGAGCAGCGACAGCGTCTTGAAGGTGCCCAACACACTCGCTGCGCCGCACATATCGAACTTCATCTCGTCCATTTCGGACGCGGGCTTGATCGAGATGCCGCCGCTGTCAAAGGTAATCCCTTTGCCCACAATCACTGCCGGGGCTTTGGTTTTGGCCGCGCCCTCGTAGCGCAGCACGATAAAGCGCAAAGGCTGGTCCGAGCCCTGGGCCACGGCCATAAAGGAGCCCATGCCCAATTTGGCCACTTCGCGCGGTCCCAGCACGGTGCAGCTGATTTTGGGGTGCTTGGCCAGAGCCTGGGCGGCGCCGGCCAAATCGGTGGGGGTGGCCAGGTTGGCCGGGCGGTTGGCCCATTCTTTGGCCAGTTCCACCCCGGCGACCACGGCCACAGTCCGGTCAAACACAGCTTTGACTTCGGCCACGCTACGCACCGCGATCAGAGTTTTTTGCAGACTGCGTGGCTGCGGCTTGGATTTGCTGGTGGTATAGACATAGGTGCCGTCGGCCACCGCGAGCACGGCGGCGCGCACCGCGTCCGCGCTGGCGGCTCCGGCAAAACATACGACCAGACGCTTAAGACTGGCCGATTTACCCAGTCCCAGGGCCGCTTGTAAGGCGCTTTTGACGTGGCGGGCTTTGCCCTCGCCCGCGCTGGCCAACACCACGCGCACGGCAGCGCACTGGCTGGGGCGGTACAGGGCCAGGCATTTGCCCACGCCGGTTTCCAGGTCGCCGGACTTGAGGGCGCCGCCGACCAGTTGGGATACCTCGTCTTTTGCCGGTTTAAAGTCTTTGGGCACCAGCACCACCAGCAAGTCACACTTCTCGGTGGCGGCGACAGCCATTTCCAAGGCTTTGATTTCAAAGTTCATAATTGACCCTTTCTACGGCGTCCATGTTATTCCATTCCTCCATCCGCAAGGAACTCGCTCGCACTTTTGGTGCCACCTTGGTAATTCTGATTACTGTGGTAATGACCACGACCGTGATCCGGACGCTGGGCGAGGCCACCCGTGGCATGTTTAACCCCACGGATGTGATGATCATCATGGGTTACTCGGTACTGTCCCAATTGCCCGCGATTTTGTCTTTCAGCCTGTTTTTGGCCATTGTCAGCGTGCTGACCCGCATGTACCGCGACAGCGAAATGGTGATCTGGCTGTGCAGCGGCCGGGGTCTGACCTCGCTGGTGCGCCCACTTTTGCGTTTTGCCTGGCCGGTGTTTGTACTGATTTTGGTCCTGGCCATGCTGGTCTTGCCCTGGGCTTTCAGCCAAATTGAAGACTTGCGCGACCAGTACCAAAAGCGCAGCGATGTCTCCCGGGTAGAGCCTGGCCAGTTTCAGGAGTCGGCCAATGGCGATAAGGTGTTTTTTATCGACAAAGACAGCTCGAACAAAGAGCAGGGCATCAATGTGTTTATGGTTACCCGTGAACGCGGTCTTGAAACCGTCACTTCGGCCGACCGTGGCACGGTAGAGGTAGATGACGGACAAAAGCGCCTGGTGCTGGAAAACGGGCAGCGCGTGGAAATATCTATGGAGTCCCGCCAAAGCAGTTTCAGCACTTTCGAGCGTTACACCATCAAGCTGGGCTTTGACGCGCCCAGCACCCGCAATTTCGTACCCGCCTCGACCCTGGCCACCACCGATCTTCTAGCCTCGCCCTTGCCTGCGCACCAGGGTGAACTGGTCTGGCGCGTGGGGTTTTTTCTGGCGGCGGTCAATGTGATTTTTCTGGGGCTGGCGGTCTCAGGCTTTAACCCGCGTGTCGGGCGGGCCAGCAACCTGGTGTTTGCCTTCATGACCTATCTGGTGTATTTCAATCTGCTGGCCCTGGGGAAAAACTGGGTGGAAACCGGGCAGATGTCCGCAGCGCAGCTTTTGCTATACCTCCATGGTGGGGTGTTTGCGCTGAGTCTTTTGTGGCTGACGGTACGGCACAACCATTGGGCTTTGCGCCTTCCCGCAGGCTGGCGCAAGGGAGTGCGCCCGTGAGAACCCTGCGCAAATTGCTTTACGTCGAGGTGCTGGCTGCGGTAGCCCTGGTCATTTTTGCCTTTAGTGCCTTATTTTTGTTCTTTGACCTGAGCGATGAGCTCAATGCCATACAAAGCAATCAGACGCTGGGCTACACCCTGAGCAAAGCGCTGGTCTATGTCGCCTTGATGATCCCCAGCCATTTGTACGAGCTGATGCCGATTGCGGTACTGATCGGCACTATTTTTGTGATGGCGCGGCTCGCGCAAAGCTCGGAATTCACGATTTTGCGCACCAGTGGGCTGGGGCCCTGGCAGGCCCTGCGCGCGCTGATGCTGCTGGGCCTGGGTTTTGTCAGCCTGACGTTTGCCTTGGGCGACTACCTGGCGCCGCTGGCCGATAAAACCGCCCAGGCTATCAAAGCCCAGGCGCTGGGCCAGATATCCCTGGGCCGCACCGGTGCCTGGATCAAAGACAAGCAGCCCTACAGCAGCTTTTCAGTGAACGTGGGCGCGCTGGAGGGCACTACCGGCATGAAGGGCATCCGCATTTTTGAACTGGACAACAAGGGCCACATCGTCTCGGTGATGCAAGCCAGCGCTGGCGAATTCGGCCCCGGACAGTCCTGGTCTTTGCTCGATGTGACGCGCACCGAATACATGAATATGGGCACGCCCCAGGCGCAGGCCAGCACCACGCGGCATGCGCAGCTGAGCTGGCTTAACCATATCAGCGCCGACATGGTGGCCTCGGCCCTGCTGCGCCCGGACCGCATGGGCACGCTTGAATTGTTTCAGTACGTGAGCCACCTCAATGCCAACGGGCAGTCGGCGCAAAAATACGAAATTCAGTTTTGGAAGAAAGTGTTTTACCCCTTGAGCTGCCTGGTCATGGTGATGCTGGCCCTGCCCTTTGCCTATTTGCACTTCCGCAGCAGCGGAACCACGCCCATGGTGTTTGTTGGCGTGATGGCCGGTATCAGCTTTGTGCTGCTCAACAACCTGGTGGGCGATCTGGGCTATCTGCAAGGCTGGCAAGCCTGGTTTACCGCCGCCCTGCCCGGCCTGATTTATTCCTTTATTTCCCTCGCAGCCTTTGCTTGGTTGGTAGCACGCCAATGAACTCTTCAGTCCAGCGCGCTGACCGCGCCATCGTCTTGTTCGCCCACGGCTCGCGCGACCCACAGTGGCACCGCCCGATTCAGGCCGTGGCCGATGCCATCGCCTTACGCGCGCCGGCGACGCCAGTGGCTTGTGCTTATTTGGAGTTGAGCGCGCCCGATTTGCACACCGTGTGCGACCGTCTTATCGGCCAAGGCGCCAGCGCACTGACTATCGTCCCGATGTTTCTGGGCGTGGGCAAGCATGCGCGTGAGGACTTGCCGGAACTGATGACGCAATTACGCCAGCACTGGCCAGCAATCGATTTCCAGTTACAGGCCGCGGTGGGCGAAAACCCGCGCCTTATCGATTTACTGGCAGACATCGCGCTGTCATAGCGCCAGTTTGAAAATTGAATTTAATGCATAATGAATGGATTCTTTAGCTTAATTTAGTTATGAACCTTCACCAATTTCGCTTTGTGCAGGAAGCCGTGCGGCACAACCTGAACCTCACTGAAGCGGCCAAGGCCTTGCATACCTCCCAGCCCGGAGTTTCCAAAGCCATCATCGAGCTAGAGCAAGAGCTGGGCGTTGAAATCTTCACCCGACACGGTAAGCGCCTCAAGCGCGTGACTGAGCCGGGGCGCCTCGTAGTTAGCAGCATCGACCTGATACTGCGCGAGCTGGGCAACCTCAAGCGCATCGGTGAGCAGTACAGCCAGGAGGACAGTGGCACCTTGTCGATTGCCACCACCCATACCCAGGCGCGCTATGTGTTGCCCGAAAAAGTGGCCAGCCTGCGCGCCAGTTTCCCCAAAGTCAACGTCAGCCTGCACCAGGGCGCGCCCGACCAGGTTGCGCGCATGTTGATCGACGAGGTGGCGGAAATCGGTATCGCCACTGAGTCCTTAGCCTCTTACCCCGAATTGGTGACGCTGCCCTGCTACGAATGGCAGCATATGCTGGTCATGCCGGTGGAGCACCCCTTGGCCGCGCGCACCCGCATCACGCTGGAAGACGTGGCCGCCGAGCCTTTGATTACCTACCACCCCTCATTCACCGGCCGCACCAAAATTGATGCCGCATTTGCCGCGCGCAAGTTGCAACCACGCATTGCACTCGAAGCCATTGATTCGGACGTGATCACCACCTATGTCCGCCTGGGCTTGGGCCTGGGTATTGCCGCCGAAATGGCAGTGCGCGAATTGCAACAAGAAGGCGGCAAAAGCGGCTTGGTGGTACGCCCTGCCGGCCATTTGTTCGGCCAAAATATGACGCGCGTCGCATTCAAGCGCAGTGCTTATTTACGCAATTTTGTGTACACCTTTACCGAACTGCTCAGTGAGCGTCTCAGCCGCCAAACCGTAGAGCGGGCCATGGGCGGACACTTCACGGATTCGGACATCTAAGGCATTTCGCCTTCAAGCCTTTACCCGCCGCTTCCACCATGCCCCACAGCACCCCGGCCAGCCCTGTTTTTCCCACCCCAAGCCTGCGCAGCCGCCTGCCGGACGTGGGCACCACGATATTTACCGTCATGTCCGCGCTGGCCACCGAACATCAATCGGTCAACCTGGGCCAGGGCTTTCCTGACTTTGCCTGCGACCCGGCTTTGCTGGACGCCGTCAGCCAAGCCATGCACCAAGGCCACAACCAGTACCCGCCCATGGCCGGGGTGTTGGGCCTGCGCGAAGCGGTGGCCGACAAACTTCAGCGCCTCTACGGGCGCAGCTACCGCGCCGCCGACGAGATCACTATTACCGCCGGGGCGACGCAGGCGATTATTTCCATCGTATTGGCCGTGGTGCATCCCGGCGACGAGGTCATCGTGCTCGAACCTTGTTACGACAGCTACCTGCCCAATATCGCACTGGCTGGCGGCGTGGCAGTACGCGTGCCTTTAACGCCGGGCAGCTTCCGCCCGCACTTTGACAAGATTGCCGCAGCCCTCAGTCCGCGCACGCGCTGCATCATCATCAACTCACCGCACAACCCCAGCGGCACCATCTGGCGCCGCGAAGATATGTTGCGTCTGCAAGAAATTTTGGCGCCCACCGAGGTGCTGCTGATCAGCGACGAGGTGTATGAGCACATGGTTTTTGACGGCGCGCCCCACGAAAGCGCGGCCCGCTACCCCGGCCTGGCGGCGCGCAGCTTTATGGTGTCCAGCTTTGGCAAAACCTACCATGTCACCGGCTGGAAAATTGGTTTTGTGGCGGCCCCCGCAGCCCTGACCGCCGAACTGCGCAAAGTCCATCAATTCAATGTATTTACCGTCAACACGCCGGTGCAGTACGGCTTAGCCGCCTTTATGCAAGAGCCCGCCCGCTACTTGGAATTGCCCGCGTTTTACCAACGCAAGCGCGATCTGTTTCGCCAAGGCATGGCACACACCCGCTTTCGTCTGCTGCCCAGCGAAGGCACGTTCTTCCAGTGTGCGGACATCTCCGAAGTCAGCGATTTGAGCGAGGCCGAGTTTTGCCGCTGGTTGACGATAGAAATCGGCGTGACGGCCATCCCGATGTCGGCTTTTTACCGCGACGCCTTTGACCAAAAAATAGTGCGCTTTTGTTTTGCCAAAGAAGAAGCTACCCTGCGCAAAGGCTTGGAACGCTTAGCCCAGTTGTAGTACGCCATGGTGCCGGCGCTTACAGCGTTTGCACCGATTGATTGATGTTTGATTGAAAGTACCCACCGCATGTCCCTCACTATTAGCGCCCATACCGAACGCTTTGCCACTGCACCGCAAATCGCCCTTGAGGACATGGCCGCCATCGCGGCGCAAGGCTTTCGCACCGTAGTGAACAACCGCCCCGATGGCGAAGGCGGGCCGGAGCAGCCCAGCTCAGCGGCCATGGCGCAAGCGGCGCAGGCTGCGGGTTTGGATTACCACTATGTGCCGGTCATCAGCGGCCAGATTACACCCGAGCAAGTGGCCAGCTTTGCCGCCATCGTCGCTGCGTCCCAGGGACCGGTACTGGCCTTTTGCAGAAGTGGCGCTCGCTCGACCACTATCTGGCACATGGGCCGCTAAGGGCATTAACTGTCCAGCTGCGCCCAGGCTTTTTCCAGGCGCTTCACGCTCACGGGCTGTGGGGTGCGCAATTCCTGCGCAAACAAGCTGACACGCAACTCTTCCATGAGCCAGCGGAACTCGGCCATGCGTTCATCGACCGCCCCCTTGCGCTCTGCCACCAAGCGCCAGTAGCGTTGCTCCAGCGGGCGCAACTCGGCTAATCGGGCAGCATCGCGCGCCGGGTCAGCGCGGTATTTATCCAAACGCAAGGTGACGGCTTGCAGATAGCGCGCCAAATGCTGTAAGCGCGGCCAGGGCGTGGTCTGCAAAAAGCGCTTGGGCACCAGGCGCTGCACTTGCGCGCTGGCATCTTCGCAAGCGGGCGCGGCGTTTTTGCTGTCTTTGATTTTGCGCGCCGCGTTTTGGTACTCCAGCAATATGGTCAGCGCCATGCGCGCCACTTCATTGGCAATCAAGGTCAAGCGGCCCCGGCCCTCGTCCAAACGTTTTTGAAACGCTGCCGCATGCGTAGGCAAAGGGTCTAGCAAAAACGCCCGCTCCAGCGCCAGTGCAATGATCTGGGCTTTGAGTTCTTCCACGGTCCCACCGGCAGCGTTACTGCCATCAACCTTACCGACTTGCATATAGGCAGCGCCCATTTTTTGCAAGTCTGGGATGTTCTTTTCCAGGTACTTGATCGCGTCTTTCAGTTGCAAAGCAAACAAGCGCGCCAGGCCACTGCGGTGTTTGCTTGCGGCGATCTGTGGCTCGTCAAACACTTCCAGCGTCACCGCGTCCCCTGCATCGACGAGCGCGGGAAAACCAATGACTGCATGGGCACCTTTGCGTATTTCCAGCAGCTCGGGTAATTCGCCAAAAGTCCAAGCGCTATAGCGCTGTTCGCCGCTAATTACTTGGGCGCCAGCAGCGCTGCGAGCAGGCGATGCCGCACTGGGCTGCGGTCTCGCTGCATCCACCCTGGCCTGAGGCTTGCCGCCCTGCACAGGGACGGGCTGCAAAGGCAATTGAACTTTGGGCACAGGCGCGGGGACGGTGTCGCTTAACTTGAGCGCCGCCAGCGCCTGAAAAGCACCACGCGCTTGCGAGCCCCATTGCGCCTTGAGTGCGCCCAGGTTGCGCCCCTGCCCCAACTGCCGCCCATGCTCATCGATAACGCGGATATTCATAAAGAAGTGCGCAGGCAGCATGTCCACCTTGATATCGGCCCGCACAATGTCCAGCGCCGTGGCCTCGCGCACCAATTTGAGCAAGGCATCCACCAGGCCACCGGCGCCAAAGCGTTCGGGCGCATTCAGCACTTGGGCCATGCGCGCTGCCGTCTCGGGCAGCGGTACCAGGCGGGAACGTGGCCTTTGGTGCAAGGTCTTGAGCAAGGCCTGCACTTTGTCTTTGAGCATGCCCGGCACCAACCATTCACAGCGCTCTTCATTAACCTGGTTGAGGACAAACAAAGGCACGCTAACCGTCACGCCATCCCGAGCATCGCCCGGTTCATGCAAATACGCGGCCGCGCAGTCGACGCCGCCTAAGCGCACCGTCTTGGGGAACTGGCTGCTAGTAATACCGGCGGCCTCATGGCGCATCAGCTCTTCGCGGGTTAGCATCAAAAGCGCGGGCTGCTTTTTGACCTCCTCGCGGTACCAGCGCTCGCAGCTATAGCCGCTGCACACATCGGCGGGCAGCTGCTGGTCGTAAAAAGCGTAAATCAAAGCGTCATCAACCAGCACGTCCTGGCGCCTGGCTTTGTGCTCTAAGTCCTCGACTTGTTGGATTAACTTGAGATTAGCCGCCAAAAAAGGCAGCGCCGTTTCCCACACACCTTCGACCAGCGCCTGGCGGATAAAAATTTCGCGCGCGCCCGCCATGTCGACCCGGCTGTAGTTCACGCGCCGGCCGCTGTAGACCACCATGCCATACAAGGTGGCCCGCTCCAGTGCCACTACTTCAGCCGCTTTTTTTTCCCAGTGCGGGTCGAGCAACTGTTTTTTCAGCAAATGACCGCCCACTTGCTCCACCCATTGCGGGTCAATCGCCGCAATACCGCGGCCAAATAAGCGCGTAGTCTCCACCAGTTCGGCCGCAATAATCCAGCGTCCCGGCTTCTTCACCAAATGCGCCCCCGGATGCGGGAAGAACTTGATGCTGCGCGCGCCCAGGTATTCGCCCTGCTGACCTTCGGCCTCCAGCTTGCAGCCGACATTGCCGAGCAAACCGGCCAGCATCGATAGATGCAATTGCTCGTAAGAAGCAGGCGCCGTGTTGATACGCCATTGGTGTTCGGCCACCACGGTGAGCAACTGGCTGTGGATGTCTTTCCATTCGCGCAAGCGGCGCACGCTGATAAAGTTTTGGCGCAGCAATTGCTCAAACTGCCGGTTGCTCAGTTTGTGCGCACCGCTAACTTCGGCTTTATCGCCGCGCGCGGCGCCAATCCATTTCCACAACTTCAGGTAACCGGAAAACTCGCTTTTCTCGTCGTCAAACTTGGCGTGCGCCTGGTCGGC
>JAEMRG010000265.1:1797-3118 GCA_016463455.1 Rhodoferax sp. | reverse complement strand
TCGCACCAGGCTGATACACAAGGCCTGGCCTTGAACCATATCAAACCCGCAGCAGCCCGATAACCTAGGCTTGGCGGCATGCGCGCCTAATGGCAGGCGCCTAATGGCAGGCGCCTAATGGTAGGCGTAGCGCTGAATGCGCGCTGGCTAGAATCCAACGCGGTAGCCCCCTGCCTGGGTGCCGCATGCCCGCCCCAGCGGCGGCGTCATCCTTTGTTTGCGGAGCCTTGATGAAACACGAACGACAGGTCGAGCTGCTGAAACAAACTTTTGCGCACATTGACGCCAATACCACGCCTTTATGGGACGCACCCTATTGGAATCCGGCCGAGCGCTATACCAGTCCAGACCACTTTCAGCGTGAAATAGCAGGCCTATTTAGCGGGCAAGTGCCGCTGTTGGCCGGCTTCTCGCCAGACCTGCCTGCCCCAGGCACCTGGTTCACTTGCGACCTGCCCGGTGCGCCGATTTTTTTGACGCGCAACGCCCAGGGCAGCGTCAAAGCGTTTTTGAACATCTGCCGCCACCGGGGCTCGCGCCTGGTCGGTTTTGAGCTGGATGCGCAAGGCCATTTTGTGCAACACCGCGGCCAGTCGCAACACAGCTTTAGCTGCCCCTACCACGCATGGACCTATGACAATAGCGGCACCTTGGTACGCCACGCCAATGACATGGGCGGCTTTGCCCAATTGCAAACGCGTATGGAGTGCGGACAGTTCAACCTGATAGAAGTGCCCTGCCTGGAAACCGCTGGCATGCTGCTGGTGCGCCCCCATGGCAAGGAGCCCATAGATGCCGAGCGCGACACCTTTGGCATGCACAGCCGCATGGGCGAATTTGGTTTTGGCAATTTTCATTTTTACCAGGAAGTGTTTTGGGACTTTGCCGCCAACTGGAAGCTCTTGCTGGAAACCTTTATGGAGGGCTACCACATTGCAGCCCTGCATCGCAATACCCTGGCGCCACGTTTTCGCTGCTACCCCGTGATTTACGAATGCTTCGGCCCGCATGCCCTGTTCCCCTTGCCACGCAAGAGCATTAGCGATCAGCGCGACCTGCCCGAGACCCAATGGTCGGTGCTGAAACATGCCTCTACTATTTTTTCGGTATCTCCACATGCGGTGCTTAACATTCCCATGGACGGACATATGGAGTTGTGGGATTTCCAGCCCCTGGACGTAGGTCGCACCCGGGCGCGGGTACGGTTTTATACCCCAGAGGCCATTGCCAACGAGGCCGATGCGGCGCGTTGGAACAAGAGCTGGAAAGTCTCCACCGAAGTGATTTCAGGCGAAGACTTCACCCAGCAACAAAACATCCA
>JAEMRG010000265.1:0-1697 GCA_016463455.1 Rhodoferax sp. | reverse complement strand
TGGCACTAACGGGACGTATCTGCACTGGTAAGCCCAGTGATTGCGCAATCTCTATGACGGTGCGGCGGGTTATGCCTTCGAGCATGCCCTGGTCTGGGGTAATGAGCTGACCGGCGTGGACACAGAAGACATTAAAGCCCGGTCCTTCCACTACATGGTCTTTATCGTCCACCAGCACCACGCTGTCGGCACCGCCGTCCAAGGCATCGAGCAGGCCCATGGTCAGGTCGTTCCAGTGGTAGTTTTTGGTCGTCGGGTCCACCGAGGCCGCCGGTATGCGCTGCACATGGCTGATGCGCAAATGCAGGCCGGTGGCGCGCTGCTGCTCGTTTGCAATCCAAACAAAGGGCACAGCAAACGCATAAAACTGGTTTAGTGCCTGGCGCGGATCGCGCGAGCCCCAAGGCGTTTGCCCGCGCGTACAGAGCATTTCCACATACGAGGCCCGCAAGCCGCTGCGGCGCACACACTCGCTCAGGATGGCGGTAATTTGCGCATCACCAATGCCAGGGTCTAAGCGCCAGCGCTGGCAACTGCGCGCGAAACGTTCCAAATGCGTATCCAAGCGAAAGAAAGCGCCGTCCCAAACGGTGACCACATCGTAGGTGGCATCCGAGTGCAAAAAACCCAGGTCGGTGATCGGAATACTGGCCTGTGCAATGGGCAGGTACTGGCCGCGCACAAAGGCGCAGCCTTTGGAGAAATCTGAGGCTTCATGGTCGGGCATGGCGCACTCCTGCTTTTGAACCTAGGTGCGCGCAGTGTCGCTGAAAAATGCGCGGTTCAGATCTTCTTCCAAGCCTTTACCGGTGGGGTTTTGGAATGAAATTAGTCCAATCTTTTGTAGCGGCACTTCGCTTTGAAAATCGCAGCAAATTTTTGAATCGATGCTTGGTTCGGCGTAATGTAGCGGTCACATGAAGCTTTGATAATCCGCCGGTTAAATTTTCTCCTGACCTCCGAAATGAATTCTCCGGACAACCCTGGTCTGCAACTCCAGTTGAACGGGATCAAGCTTTCACTGTTGGCCACAGCTATCTTGGCGGCATTTCAGGCCCCCAGCCAGCCAGCTTCTAACGCCACCCCGGCCAGTGGCAATAAGGTGGTACTACACGGTCAAGCCTCCAGTATCGGCGAGCCAGACATCAAGACGCTGACATCGGAAGTGGATGCCAGCTCGTTGGGCGGCACGATTGAGGACTTACCCGGGCAGACTTTTACTCTCAATGATCCAGCACCCTGGCCACGGTTGCCTCCAGCGTTTTGGCGAGTTGCGATTTTGTCTCTTCAATCAGCGCGGCAAAAAGCGCAAGTTGTTTATTGCCCTGATATTGGTCTCACCAGCAGCCCGTTTGGCCCACTCCAAGCAGCAGTGCCCCGTGAACTTGCACTGGGGCCAGCGTGAGAGGGATATTCGCAGGGGACTGAAGATCTCCGCGGCACACCTGCGCCAGCAGAGAAAAGTCGATCTGCTTCAAACTCTAGGATCCACGACCCCAGCTTAGTTTCGAAATTTGGCTAGGCAACCAAAACCTAAACAATACAGTGGGCGCGCCCACTTATTGGCAAGTCTTAGCCAAGCGATGCACGGGTGTCAAACAGCGCAAGCGCCTGTGCCATAATCCGGCGCTTCGCTGCATACTGCCCGGGTGGTGAAATTGGTAGACGCAGGGGACTCAAAATCCCCCGCCGCAAGG
>JAEMRG010000264.1 GCA_016463455.1 Rhodoferax sp. | reverse complement strand
GATTTTCTTTGGCGTGGTTGATGGAGTACTTGGGAATTTCCACCACCAGGTCTTTATTGCTGACGATGGCTTGGCAGGATAAACGTGAGTTGGGCTCCAGGCCCCAAGCGCGATCCAACAAGTCCTCTTCGGTTTCTTCGGCCTCGTTGAGCGAGGCCAGACCTTCGCGCACGATCACGTGGCAGGTGGTGCAAGCGCAACTCATGTCACAAGCATGCTCGATAGCAATACCGTTTTCGAGCAAGGCCTCGCAAATCGTGGTGCCCGCTGCAGCGCGCACCTGGGCACCGGCAGGGCAATATTCAGCGTGGGGCAGTATGTGGATGATGGGCATAGACGTAAGGTTCAGGTTTTAAAGCTATCTTGCAGCGAGTCCAAGGTGTGACCGGATAAAGCCTTGGCAATACCCCGGTTCATGCGTTGGGCGGCAAAGGCTTCGGTCACTTGCGCCAGCGTTTTGCTAGTCGCTTCAATCAGCGCCGCGTCGTCACCCTGCGCAGATGTTTGCAAGGCCGCGATGGCTGTATCCACGGCCACGCGCTCCTGGGCGCTGAGTAAATCACCATCGGCTTGCAAAGCACTTTGCGTAGCCAACACCAGCCGCTGCGCATCCACACGCGCTTCGACCAGCGCGCGGGCACGCATATCCACTTGGGCAGTGCTAAAACTTTCTTGCAGCATGCGGGCGATTTGGTCGTCACTCAAACCGTAGGAGGGTTTGACGTTAATTTGCGCCTCGACACCACTGACCTGCTCGCGCGCGGCCACCTGCAGGAGGCCGTCGGCATCGACCGTAAAAGTGACGCGGATGCGCGCAGCGCCAGCCACCATGGGCGGGATGCCGCGCAACTCAAAGCGGGCCAGGCTTCGGCAGTCGGCCACCAAATCGCGCTCGCCCTGCACCACATGCAGCGCCAACGCGGTCTGGCCGTCTTGGTAGGTCGTGAAGTCTTGCGCCATGGCCGTCGGAATCGTCTGGTTACGGGGCACGATGCGCTCGACCAAGCCGCCCATAGTCTCTATGCCCAAGGACAGCGGAATCACATCAAGCAGTAACAAATTAGCCGCCGGGTTATTCCCGGCCAATTGGTTGGCCTGGATGGCAGCACCCAGCGCCACGACTTCGTCAGGGTTAAGGTTAGTCAGGGGCGTTTGTCCAAAAAACTCTGCCACAGAAGATCGCACCTGAGGCATGCGCGTGGAGCCGCCGACCAACACCACGCCCTGAATATCAGAGATTTGCAAGCGCGCATCACGCAAGGCTTTACGCACCGCTTGCAAGGTGCGCGCCGTCAGGTGCTGGGTAGCCGCTTCAAACTCGCTGCGGTTGATGGACAGATCGATACGCGAAGCACCCAGGCTGATTTCAACCGGGGCAATATCTTCATCGGACAAAGCCTCTTTGCAAGCGCGCGATGCTTGTAATAACAAAGCCTGGTCTTCCATGCCCTGCACTGACACACCGGACCGGGCCCCTATCGCATCGGCCAAGACGCGGTCGTAGTCATCACCGCCCAGCGCCGAGTCACCACCGGTAGCCAGCACCTCAAACACCCCGGCTGACAAACGCAATATAGAAATGTCAAAGGTGCCGCCACCCAGGTCATAGACCGCGTAAACGCCTTCGCTGGCGTTGTCCAAGCCATAGGCAATAGCAGCTGCCGTGGGCTCATTGATCAAGCGCAACACATTTAGGCCCGCCAGTTGCGCCGCGTCTTTCGTAGCTTGGCGCTGCGCGTCGTCAAAATACGCCGGCACGGTAATCACCGCGCCAAAAATATCGTCGTTAAAGCTGTCCTCGGCACGAAAGCGCAGGGTCGCCAAAATCTCCGCGCTCACTTCCACCGGGCTTTTCTCCCCGGCAATGGTGCGTACCTTCACCATACCCGGCGCATCGACCAAGGCATAAGGCAGGCGGGCTGCATCGACGATGTCCGCCAAGCCCCGCCCCATGAGGCGCTTGACCGATGCAATCGTGTTGCCAGGGTCTGCGCTTTGCTGCTGCAAGGCCTCGTGTCCAATCTGGCGGCGCTGCGCATCCAGGTAGCGCACCACACTGGGCAGTAACACCGCGCCAGAGGCATCGGGAAGGCATTCGGCCACACCGTTGCGCACCGCAGCCACTAAGGAATGCGTGGTGCCCAGGTCGATGCCGACCGCAATACGCCGCTCGTGCGGATTGGGCGATTGCCCCGGTTCGGAGATTTGCAGCAATGCCATAAAAGAATCAGCTCAGTGCGTCAAAGCGCGCGTCCAGGTCGTGTCGGAATTTTTCGATAAACATCAGGCTGCGCACCAAGGGCACGGCAGCGGGATAGTCCTGCCGGACATCCAAGGCGTGGGCACACAGCGCCAGCAGTTCGTTTTGGATCGAGTCTACCGAAGCGGCCAAGGCCTCTAATTCAGCCAGGCTGCGGGCATCGTCCAGGGCCTCGCGCCACTGTATTTGTTGCATCAAAAATGCGGGCGCCATGGCGGTGTTGCTATGCGCTTGGATAGGCGCGCCCTGCAACTCGCACAAGTAGGCGGCGCGCTGCAAGGGGGTTTTCAGGCGCTGGTAGGCCTCATTAATCCGCACTGACCATTGCATGGCCAGGCGCTGTGCGGCTGCGCCTTGGGCAGCAAATTTGTCCGGATGGGCCTGGGCTTGCAAGGCTTTCCAGCGCGCGTCCAAGGCGCTGCGCTCTTGCGCAAACTGCTGGGTCAGGCCAAACAGTTCGAAGTCATTGGATTGGAGATTCACACCCTAAAGGACTCACCGCAACCGCATTTATCCCGCTCGTTGGGGTTATTGAAGCGAAAACCTTCATTCAATCCCTCACGCACAAAGTCCAGTTCGGTGCCATCGATATAAGCCAGGCTTTTCGGGTCCACCAGCACCTTGACGCCGTGGCCTTCAAACACAATGTCATCGCCACTGAATTCGTCCACGTATTCCAGTTGGTAAGCCAGGCCCGAGCAGCCGGTAGTGCGCACACCCAGACGCACGCCCACACCCTTGCCCCGCTTGGTCAGGTAGCGGGTCACGTGGCGCGCAGCAGCCTCAGTCAGTGAAACAGACATATCAATTCAGGTGTTTTTTCTTGTAATCATCGACCGCCGCCTTGATGGCGTCTTCGGCCA
>JAEMRG010000263.1 GCA_016463455.1 Rhodoferax sp. | reverse complement strand
AAAAAACGTTTCATAAATGCTCTCCCTTTACAAACCAATAGGCGGAGGGACATTGCGCCTGCAAGCGCTCAGAATCAAAAAAATCATCGACGGGCAGATCGGCTAGCAAACGCCCGCGCTCCAAATACAGCACCCGCGTGGCCAGCCGTTTGACCTGGCCCAGGTTGTGGCTGGCAAATACCAAGCTGGCCTCTGGGCGGGAATGCGAAAAAGCCCGCAGCAGACTTTCCACTTCGGCCTTGGCATGCGGATCCAGGCTAGCGGTGGGTTCGTCTAGCAACAACATTTGCGGCTCCAAGGCCCAGGCCTGTGCCATAGCGACGCGCTGCTGCTGCCCGGCGGACAAAGTGTGCGCCTTGCGCGCTGCCAGTTCCTGCAGCTCAAATTGCTCCAAGATCGCCGTGATTCGCTGGCACGCCTGCCGCCAGGGCATGCCGCGCAGCCACGGGCCCAGTGCCAATTGGCTGTCCACCCGCATGCGCAGCATATGGGGCCGCTGAAACAACATGGCCTGGCGCAAGCCGCTTTGCGGCTGCACGCGGCCCGCGCCTGGCGCCAGCAAGCCGTGCAGCAGGCGTAGCAAAGTACTTTTGCCCGCGCCGTTGGCGCCTACCAAGGCAAGCCGTTCGCCGGGGCCGATGGAAAAACTTATGCCCTCCAAAGCAGCCACGGTGTTTGCGTGCCAGCGCCTGAGGCTGCGACCATCCGGCCCGAACTGCAAACCGGCGTGCAAGACCTGAACTTGTGCGTTCACAACACCACCGCCCCCGAGGTAGCCATGCGCAAGCCGCCGCCCTGCCCCCAGCGCTGCAAAAGCGCCACCAAGGCATTGAGTAGCAGCACCACCACCAGCAACGCAAAACCCAGGGCCAGGGCCAAAGGCAAATCGCCCTTGGAGGTCTCTAGAGCGATGGCGGTCGTCATGACGCGGGTAAAGCCTTCGATATTGCCGCCCACCACCATCACTGCGCCGACTTCGGAAATGGCACGGCCAAAAGCCGCCAGCAGCACGACCAGCAAAGCGTGGCGCTCGTCCCAGGCCAACAAGCTACTGCGCATCCAAATACCGGCACCCAGCGACCGCAGTTGCTCACCGTGCGACTGCTCGGCGTCTTGCACCACCTGGCGCGTCAGTGCGGTGGCTACCGGCAGCACCAGCACCGCCTGCGCTAGCACCATGGCTTTGAAGCTAAACAACCAGCCCAGATACCCCAGGGGGCCAGAGCGCGACAGCAGCAGATACACCACCAAGCCCACCACCACCGAGGGCACGGCCAATGCCGTATTGAGCAAGGTCAGCACCAAGCCCCGCCCCGCAAACCGGGCTACACCCAACCAGGCGCCCAGCACCAGACCCAAGCCGCAAGCCAGCAGGCAGGCGCAAGCGCTTACAGCCAGAGACCGGCTCACGATCGCCAAAAAACCTGGATCCAGGCTCAGCAGTAAATGCACTGCGATCAGCGCGCTTTCGCTAAAGGAGTGCATGGTCAGGCGGATTCGAGCGCGCGGCGACGGGGCATGCGCTGCGCTTTCAGACTGCGGCTTTACGCAAAGTTTCAACCACCGGGCGACGCAGCACTTCGCGCAGGCCCCACCAACCGGCCATCAAGGCCAATACCGCCCCAGCCAATGCGCCCAGCACCGGCACCCACAAAGAGACCGTCCAGGAAAACTCAAACACATAGCGTGCCAAAGCCCAACCCAGCGCGCTGGCCACCACAGAGGCCAGAAAACCGGCCAGTAAGCCGACCCCCGCCAGCTCCAGTCTTTGCACCTGGCGCAACAAACTGTTTTGCGCACCCACCGCGCGCATGATGGCGAACTCGCGGGCGCGCTCTTCGCGGGTAGCGCTTACCGCGGCAAACAAAACCACCAAGCCGGCAGCCAAAGTGAAACCGAACAAAAACTCGACCGCGCGTATCACCTGATCCAGGACGCGCTGCACCTGATTGATGGTGGCGCTCATATCCACATTGGTGACATTGGGGAAACGGCGCACCAGCGCATTGTCAAAACCGGCCTGCGCAGGCGCCTTGAAAGCACCGATGAAAGTGGCGGGCACGCCGTCCAAAGTACTGACCGGATAGAGCGCGAAAAAGTTAGCCCGCATCGTGCCCCAATCCACTTTGCGCAAGGAGGTGATTTTGGAATCCACTGCCACCCCTGCCATATCAAAGCGCAAGGTGTCGCCCACCTGCAGACCGAGCGTGCTGGCAATGCCTTCTTCCATGCTGATGGCACCGGCCTCTTCCGGCGTCCATTGCCCGCTCACGATGAGGTTATTGTCCGGTTGCTTAGCGCTGTAGCTGATGTTGAATTCGCGGTCCACCAGGCGCTTGGCGCGTTCTTCGGTATAAGTCTCCGACGATACGCTGGTGCCATTGATGGCCACCAGGCGGCCACGGATCATGGGGTACCAGTCAAACTTTTCAATCCCGGCGTCTTGCAAGGTTTGTACAAAGGCCGAGGATTGCTCGGGGCTGACATTGATCACGAAACGGTTGGGCGCATCGGGCGGCGTGGCTTGGCGCCAGCTGGCAATCAGGTCGGTGCGCAGCAACACCAAAAGCACCAGTGCCAGCAAGCCCACCGACAAAGCACTCACCTGCACCACGGTAAACGCAGGCCGCGCCGCTATCTGCCTTGTGGCGAGCACCAGCGCGCGCGGCGCACTGCTTTCGTTCACGCTGGCGCGTAGCAGTTTGATGGCCAACCAACTGAGCAATGCAAACAGCAGCACTGCGCCGGCAAATCCCGCCACCGCAATTAAGCCCAAGGTCAAGTCGCTGCTGACCACCAGCAGCAAGGCGGCAAAACCAGCCACCCCCAGAGCCAGTACGCCCAGGGATGCGGGGCGTAAATTACCCACGTCACGGCGGATCACACGCAAGGGCGGCACCTGCGCCAATTGCAATACCGGCGGCAAGCCAAAAGCGAATAACAAGGTAAGGCCCATGCCCAAGCCCAGTGCCGCCGGGGCCAGACTGGCTTGCGGTAGCTGCGTATCCACCAAGCCAGCCAGCAGCAGCACAAACAAATAATGCACGCCAAAGCCGATGCACACCCCCAAGGCGCTGGCAAACAAGCCCACCAGCGCAAACTCCCAGGCATAGGCCCCGGCAATCG
>JAEMRG010000262.1 GCA_016463455.1 Rhodoferax sp. | reverse complement strand
TATGCAATATAGTGCTTGACATGATGGAAAAATGAAATTATGGTCCGCTTACGCACAATAATGCATTTTTTCGGAAGCCGCAAGCGGGCGAGGGCAAGGTAAAGCTATTTAGGCCAAGCCATCGGCGCAGCCCAGTACGCGCCCGGCGTGCTAGAAAGTGGCACAGCGTCCAAGCGACAAAGAGGAGCAATCAACATGGCAGAAACCACTGCGATGGACCCGCAGGGTGAAGTATTTAATTTCGCGCAGTACCTGCTGGACTGCAATACTGGCCATGCTGCGCGCCTGGCTTATGTGGACGACCAGCGCGAACTGCGTTACGGCGAACTGGCCCACCAGGTGCGGGCTGTGGCAGCCGCATTGCAGGCCGCTGGCGTGCGGCGCGAGGAGCGGGTGTTTTTGCTGATGCACGACTGCATCGACTGGCCCTGCGCATTTTTGGGCGCTATGTATTGCGGCAGCGTGCCGGTAGCGGCCAATACCTTGCTCAAGGCCGAGGACTACGCCTATATGCTGGCCAAAAGCCGCTCGCAGCTGGCCGTGGTTTCACAGGCCTTGTTGCCGGTGTTGTTGGACGCCATGGCCCTGGGCCCGCACGAGTTACGCCAGGTGGTCGTCTCGCGCGCTGTGCATCCGCTGCCCGAAGGCTGCATCGCTTTGGAAGACTGGCTGGCAACGCAGCCAGTGCTGGCGCAGTGCGCGCCCACGCATCCGCAAGACCCGGGCTTTTGGCTGTTTTCCTCCGGCTCTACCGGTCGGCCCAAGGCCACGGTCCACAGCCATGCCAATCCCCACTGGACGGCCAAGCTGTACGGGCAGGATGTGCTGGCTTTGCACGCGGGGGATGTCTGTTTTTCCGCCGCCAAATTGTTTTTTGCCTATGGCCTGGGCAATGCGCTGACTTTCCCGTTAAGCGTGGGAGCCACTACGGTGCTGATGGCCGAGCGGCCTACGACCGAGGCGGTGTTCCACCGCCTGCAAGGCGGCGTGGGCGCTCAAAAGCCCACGGCGTTTTACGGCGCGCCCACCTTGTTTGCGGCGATGCTGGCCTCCCCGGCCTTACCTGCGGCCCAGACCATGGCTTTGCGCCTGGTTTCTTCGGCGGGCGAGGCCTTGCCTGCGGACATCGGCCAGCGCTTTAAGGCGTGTTTCGGGGTGGACATCGTTGACGGCATTGGCTCGACCGAGATGCTGCATATTTACCTTTCCAACCGGCCCGACCAGGTGCGCTACGGCACCACCGGCTGGCCGGTGCCGGGCTACGAGATCGCACTGCGTGACGATGCCGGCCAAGCCGTCCCCGACGGCGAGACGGGCGAATTGTTTATCCGGGGCCCCAGCGCCGCCATGTTGTACTGGGGCAACCGCGAAAAAACGATCGAGACCTTTCAAGGCGCCTGGACCCGCAGCGGCGATAAATACATTCGTAATGCCGACGGCAGCTACACCTACAGCGGCCGCAGCGACGACATGCTCAAAGTCAGCGGCGTGTATGTGTCGCCGTTTGAAGTCGAGTCCACGCTGATAGAGCACCCGGCGGTGCTCGAGGCTGCGGTGATCGGCGTGCTGGACGCAGAGGGCCTGACCAAAACCAAAGCTTATGTAGTGCGCAAAGCGGGGCAGGAGGTGAGCGCCGAGGAGCTCAAAGCCTTTGTCAAAGACCGGCTGGCGCCCTTCAAATACCCGCGCATGATTGAGTTTGTGGCCGAACTGCCCAAGACCGCCACGGGCAAAATTCAGCGCTTCAAATTGCGGGCTTTGTCGGCGGGGCAGGCATGAGCGAGCCGGTGCAATGGCAAGAAATTGCCTATGCCGGCGGCCAGGCCCGCATCGAGTACCAATGGCTAGGCGCCACCGATGCGCCTGGCTCGGTCATAGTTTTTTTGCATGAAGGCTTGGGGTCATTGGCCCTGTGGAAGGGCTTTCCCGCGCTGCTTTGCCAGCGCCTTGGGTGCCGAGGCTTGGTCTATTCGCGCCCGGCCTATGGGCAGTCCCAAGACCTTGCGCCCGCACAGCCATGGGGCATCGACTTTTTGCACCGCCAAGCCTGCGCGGTCTTGCCGGCCCTGCTACAAGCGCTGCAAGTGCGTGAGCCGCCGGTGTTACTGGGCCACAGTGACGGCGCATCGATCGCCCTGTTATATGCGGCGATGCATCTGGGACATTGCCGGGCGGTTGTTGCGCTGGCGCCGCATTTGTTTGTTGAACCGAAAACCATCGCCGCCATTGCGGCTTTGCAAGCGCAGGCGGTCTGTAAACCTTTGTTGGCGCGGCTTGGCAAGCACCATCGGGACGCGCCGGCCCTCTTTCAGTGCTGGAGTCAGGCTTGGCTGGCGCCCGATTTCGCCCCCTGGGCAATTACTGACACAATCGCGACTCTGGGCTGCCCGGTTTTGGCGGTGCAGGGATTGGATGATGAATACGGCACGCTGGCCCACATTCAGACGCTGGCCAGGCACCATTCGAGAACTGAGCTCTTAACATTCGAGGCATGCGGCCATGAGCCGCACCGCGATCAAGCAGAGCGACTGATCGCGGCAGTATTTAAGTTTTTGCAACACCTATAAGGAGACATCGCATGCTTGGCAACTTTAATTCCCTGGTCCGTTGGACCGGCGCTACTTTGGCAGTGACTGCTTTGAGCGCCAGCTTGGCTAGCGCGCAAACCACCGGCAAACTCAAGGTGGGCTTTATGCTGCCGTATACCGGTACCTTTGCCTCTTTGGGCACGGCGATCGAAAACGGATTTCGCCAGCATGTCACCGAGTTGGGCGGCAAGATTGCCGGTCGCGAGGTGGAGTACTTCAAAGTGGACGATGAGTCCGAGCCATCCAAAGCCACCGACAACGTCAACAAATTGATCAAGCGCGACCAGGTCGATGTCATCGTTGGCACCGTCCACTCCGGCGTGGCCATGGCCATGGCCAAGGCGGCCAAGGAAAGCGGCACCTTGCTGATCGTACCCAACGCGGGTGCCGACGCGGTGACCGGCGCGATGTGCGCCCCCAATATTTTCCGCAGCTCCTTCTCCAACTGGCAGCCGGGCTATGCCATGGGCGAAGTCATGGCCAAAAAAGGCATTAAAAAAGTTGTCACCATTACTTGGAAATACGCGGCTGGCGACGAGTCGGTCAAAGGCTTTAAAGAAAGCTTTGAAAAAGGCG
>JAEMRG010000261.1 GCA_016463455.1 Rhodoferax sp. | reverse complement strand
CCATATCGCCCGCAATGGCTGGCACTAAGAACTCGGCGCAGAGCTCGGGGCTGCCAAAGCGCGCCAGCGCCGGACTACACATATCGGTTTGCACGCCGATGGCCATGGGCACGCCACCGCAATGGATATGGCCCAGGGTTTCGGCCATGGCCAGGCTGTAGCTGTAGTCCAGTTCTGCGCCGCCATAGGCTTGCGGTTTGGTCAGACCCAAGAGGCCTAAATTGCCCAACTTCTTAAACACCTCATGCGCCGGAAAAATTCCGGCTTCTTCCCATTCGTCCACATGGGGGTTGATGTCTTCGTCGATCAGGCGCTTGAGGGTTTTTTGGACTTCGCGGTGTTCATGGGTAAATTGCATGGTGTCTCCGTGGGCAAAAATTCAAAGGTTTTAAGCAGCCGCGCGCAGCCCTAAGCGGATACGGGCTTCGGCGGGGGAGGCGATGTCGCGACCCGCATTGCGGGCGCAGTTGGCCAGGGCTTCTATTAGCGCGCCATTGCCGCTGGCGCGTGCGCCATCGGGCAGGTAAAAGGTGTCTTCTAAGCCCGTACGCAGCATGCCGCCCAAATCTGCCGTGGCCTGGTGCACTGGCCAGATTTCCTGGCGGCCAATCAGCGTACTTTGCCAGGTGACGCCCGGGTCTATTTGCTTGCACAACCAGGCCAAGAGTTGGGCATCCGCAGGCATTCCCGAATCGACACCCATCACAAAGTTGTAGTCCAGGTGGTCCGTCATACCGGCTTTCTTGAACATAGCTACTGAGCGCACAATGCCCACGTCAAAGCACTCAAACTCGGGCATGGTGCCGGTCTCGTGCATCACGTCTAAAAAAGCTTTGACCTTGTCCACCGGGTTGTCAAACACCATAGGTGGCCAGGCCCAGCGTCCATCGGAGCGGATCTTCAGGTAATTGAGCGTACCGGCGTTGCAGGCCGCAATTTCTGGCCGCACGCGGCGTATGCAGGCCAGCGGTCCGGCGATGTCTTTACCCACCACACCGGTGGTCAGGTTGATGATGACGCCGGGGCAGGCGGCGCGTATGGCCTCGGTCACTTCCCACACGACTTCCGGGTCCCACGAAGGCATGTGGCCCATGCCTTCCTCCTGGCGGCGAATGTGCACATGCATGATGGAGGCACCAGCTTCAAAAGCGGCTTTGGCCTCGGCTGCCATTTGCGCGGGTGTGACTGGCACCGGGTGATGCTTGGGGTCGGTCAGCACGCCGGTCAGCGCGCAGGTGAGTATGGCTTTTTCCATGGTGGGTGTCCTTAAATTTCCAATTGGCGCGCCGCCAGTTCTTTCATGATTTCTTCGGCGCCGCCGCCAATCGTCATGACCTTGACTTCGCGGTAAATGCGCTCGCAGGCGCCGCCGCGCATATAGCCCATGCCGCCCAAAATTTGTACGCCCTGGTCGGCACAAAACTGCATGGTTTGGGTGGACTGGTTTTTTAGCATGCAGACCTCGGCCACCCAGGCCGGACCGGTTTGGCCGGCGTCGGCTTGCGCCGACAGTTTGTCCAACCAAGCGCGGCTGGCCTCAATGCGCATGCGCATATCAACCAGTTTGTGCCGCAGCACCTGGTGGCTAGTGAGTGGCTGGCCAAAGGTCTTGCGCTCGCGTGCCCAGGCCAGCGCTTCGTCATAGCAGGCCTCGGCCATACCGATGGCGGTGGCCGACATGCCCAGGCGCTCGCCATTGAAATTGGTCATGATGATTTTGAAACCCTTGTTTTCCTCACCGAGTAAGTTGCCTACCGGCACGCGCACATTGTCAAAGTGCAGGCTGGCGGTGTCCGAGCAATGCCAGCCCATTTTGTGCAGCTTGGTGCGCGTTATGCCGGGCGCGTCGCCGGGCACGGCGATCATGGAAATACCGCCCGCTCCTTTGTTGTCGGCATCGGTGCGCACCGCAAGGCTGATCCAGTCAAAGCGCATGCCCGAGGTAATAAAAGTTTTTTCGCCGTTGATGAGGTAGTGATCGCCTTCGCGCCGCGCACTGGAGCGCAGATTGGCCACGTCCGAGCCGCCGCCGGGCTCGGTAATGCCCAGCGCGGCAATTTTTTCGCCCGCCAAGACCTGCGGCACGATCGCCTGTTTCAAGGCTGCGCTGCCATAGTGGATGATGGGCGGCAGGCCGATGCTGTTGCTGCCCAGGCTGGCCAGCAGGCCGCCGCTGCCGGTATAGCGCGCTACGGCCACGCCAAAAGTATTGCGCAGCGCCCAGGATGCCGCTATGCCACCCAGTTCCTCGGGGTAGCCCATGGCCATCCAACCCAGATCGGCCCAGCGCTTGTACATGCCGCGTGGGAACTCGCCCGCCGCCTCCCAGGCCTCCAGGTTGGGTGCCACTTCCGTCTGCGCAAAGCGGCGCACTTGTTCCAGCATCAATTCGGTATCAGCCGGGTCCACGATGTTCATGTAAGCATCCTAGGGTCAGTTCAAAAGGTCAATTCCATGCAGGGCTTTTAGGACCTGCTTTATGTTCCCAAGGCTCTGGCACGTAGCAGGGCCGGGCGTGCCAGCAAGTAGTCCTGTACATGCGGCGCGTACTGCGCGCCCACGTCGAGGCCGGGTGTGGTACCTAAAAACAGCGCATAGCCTATGCAAATATCGGCAATGGTGAAGCGCCCGTCGCACAGGTATTCGCGGTCTTGCATATGGGCCGTGAGCATGCGAAGTCGCGCCAGATACCATTTTTTGTAATCCTCAACCGCCTGCGGCAGTTTGCGCGGCGGCGGCTCCATGATGCCGTAACGCAGCGCCACCGTTTGCGGAAAGGTGAGGGTGGCATCGCTGTGAAACAGCCAGTTGGTATAGCTACCGAATTCCGGATGATCAGGCCTGAGGCCGAATTCATGTTTGCCGTAGCGCTCCACCAGGTAGTGGCAAATACCGCTGGACTCGGTCATGTGCGTGTCGCCATCGACCAAATAGGGAATCGTGCCCAGCGGGTTGATTCCAAGATAGTCTTTTTTGAACACACGCGGCGGAAAGGGCAGCACTTCCAGCTCGTAGGGCAAGCCCATTTCCTCCAAGGCCCACAAAGGGCGCAGTGAGCGCGCATCAACGCAATGGTAAAGCTTCATGCCGGTGATCCTTCTTGGGTGTGCGTGGGTGCCAGGCTGATGAGCAACTGGCGGGCTTTCACTTGTTGCCCGACCTGGCAGGCCAC
>JAEMRG010000260.1 GCA_016463455.1 Rhodoferax sp. | reverse complement strand
TTTCATGATCACACTTAAAAACGTCACCTTGCGCCGCAGCGCCAAGGTCTTGCTCGAACACGCCTCGGTCACCATCAACCCGGGTGAAAAAGTCGGTCTGGTCGGGCGCAACGGTGCGGGTAAATCCTCCCTTTTTGCCTTGTTCACCGGGCTTTTGCACGAAGACTCCGGCGAGTACTACATCCCCACGCAATGGCGCATGGGCCAGGTGGCGCAGGACATGCCCGAGACCAGCCAAAGTGCCACCGAGTTTGTCATTGAGGGCGACACGATTTTGTGTACCGCCCGCGCCGAAGTGCAGGCTGCTGAAGCGGGCGAGGATGGCGACCGCATGGCCAACGCCTACATGGCACTGCACGACGCCGGGGAACACGACGCGCCTTCACGCGCGCAGGCGCTGATTCTGGGCCTGGGCTTCAAAACCACCGAGCTAGAAAACCCCGTGAACAGCTTCTCGGGCGGCTGGCGCATGCGCCTGCAATTGGCGCGCGCGCTGATGTGCCCGTCTGATTTGCTGCTGCTGGACGAGCCCACCAACCATTTGGACTTGGACGCGCTGGTCTGGCTGGAAGCCTGGCTCAAGCGCTATGAAGGCACCATGCTGGTAATCAGCCATGACCGGGAATTTTTGGACGCGGTGACCAACGTCACCCTGCATATCGACGGCGGCAAGTTGATGCGCTACGGCGGCAATTACAGCAAGTTCGAGGACATGCGCGCCGAGCAAATGCTGTTGCAGCAAAACACCTATGCCAAGCAGCAGGAAAAAATTGCGCACCTGCAAAAATTTATTGCCCGCTTCAAGGCCAAGGCCAGCAAAGCCAAGCAAGCGCAAAGCCGCGTCAAGGCTTTGGATCGCATGGAAAAAATTGCACCGCTGCTGGCCGAAGCGGAATTTAGCTTCGAGTTCAAAGAACCGGCCAATTTGCCCAACCCCATGCTGTCGCTCTCAGGGGTCAGCTTTGGCTACCCCGCGCCCGAGGACGCTGCGCCGGGCACCGACCCCACCATCATCGTGCGCAACGTCAGCCGCTCGGTGCTGGCCGGGCAGCGCATCGGCATATTGGGCGCCAACGGCCAGGGCAAATCCACGCTGGTCAAAACCGTGGCGCGGGACCTGGCGCCCATAGGCGGCGAAGTGACCGAGGGAAAAGGCCTGAACATTGGCTATTTCGCGCAGCAAGAACTGGACGTGCTGCGCCCAAATGACACACCGCTAGAGCACATGATCCGCCTGGTCAAAGACCTCACCGCGCAATCCAAGCTAGCTGGACAAGCCACGCGCGAGCAAGACTTGCGCAGCTTTTTAGGCACCTTCAATTTCAGTGGCGATATGGTCAAGCAGGCCGTAGGCAGCATGAGCGGGGGCGAAAAAGCCCGCCTGGTGCTGTGCATGATCGTCTGGCAGCGCCCCAACCTCTTGTTGCTGGACGAACCTACCAACCACCTGGACCTGGCTACGCGCGAAGCCCTGGGCATGGCGATCAATGAATTTGAAGGCACGGTGATGCTGGTTAGCCACGACCGGGCGCTGCTGCGCTCGGTGTGTGACGAATTCTGGATGGTCTCGCACGGCGGAGTCGCACCTTTTGACGGCGACCTGGACGACTACCAGCGCTATTTGCTCGACGAGGCCAAGCGCGCGCGGGAAGCCATACGCCAGGAACAGGTGCAGGCCAACAAAGCACTGGCCGCAGCCAAAGCCGCGCCCATCGCCAAGCCGCTCCCGGCGGCCACCGCCGAAAAACGCAAATGGGAAAAAGAGATAGCCCGGCTCGATGCGCGCATGCAGGCACTGAGCATCGAAGGCAGCCAGCTCGAAAGCCAGGTCAGCGGCAAGCCCACGCCCCAGGAAATCGCCTCGCTGGGTAAGCGCCTGAAGGCGATTAACGAGGAACTACAAAGCCTGGAAGATCAGTGGCTGAGCGCCACAGCGGCCCTAGAGGCGGCAGTTGCACCAAGCTAAACCGTCTAGTGCCCGGTCTTTTTCTCTACCTTCTTCTCTTCTTTCTTGGCGGTTGCCGCTTTTTGGGCCTCGGTCATCACTAGCAAGGTTTTACAAATTTTGCGGGACTTCGCTTTGGCGGTCTGCTCGGTGGTTTCGCAGACGCGCTCGGTTTTGTAGGCCTGAGCAGGCATACAAAGTAGTAAGCCTAATGCGAAGACGAGGGCACTGGGACGCGCCATGCAAGGGAAATGCTGTGTTTCAGTCATTGTTCGTGAGAAAAGTGCGCTGCAAAACAGGAGGATTGGAGAGAAGAGAAAGCACATTTTAATGATTTACACCCAATATCATTAAAAAAAACACTTTTATTGTGGGAATTCTGCAAATATTCCGGCAGGCGCAGCCCTCCACTACCCGACTACCGCGCCAACGCTTGGGCCTTGGCTAAATTCAGTACACAGACATTTGGGCGACTAGCCTGGCTAGGGGCTTTGCCAATCTCCCCAAAACAGCCCATAAAATGATTTTTGAATTTGAAACCTCTAAAGGACACCCCATGACCGCTCCAAGCAAGCTCATCCTTGACTTTATTTATCTTCATGAAAAAGAGCGTGCTGCGCAGGTGTACCTGACCCAGCCGCTAGGTGGCGGACGCGTAGCGGACTACACCTGGGCCCAGACCATGGACCAAGCCCGACGCATGGCTACCCATTTGCAATCTCTGGGCTTTGAGCCCGGCGCCCGCATTGCCATTCTGTCCAAAAATTGTGCCCACTTCTTCATGACCGAGTTGGCCATCTGGATGGCCGGCTACACCACGGTGGCGATCTTCCCTACCGAAAGCGCGCAAACCATCCGCTTTGTGCTGGAGCACAGCGAAGCGAGTCTGCTGTTTGTAGGCAAGCTCGATACCTGGCCAGACCAGGAACCCGGCGTACCGGCTGGCATGCCGCGCATCGCCTTCCCCTTGGCGCCCAGCACGCCTTACGAGACGTGGGACGCCATCACGGCCCGCAGCGCACCCATGACGGGCCAGCCGCATCGCGCGGGCACCGACCTGGCAATGCTGATTTACACCTCGGGCTCTACCGGCCAGCCTAAAGGCGTGATGCACAGCTTTGAGCGTATTACGGCAGCAACCGAGTTGGCGGTCGCGCAAAGCATGTCGCAAAACCTAGGGGATAACCAAGTCCACCGCGTCCTGTCTTACCTGCCGCTGGCGCATGTGTTTGAGCG
>JAEMRG010000033.1:12324-12651 GCA_016463455.1 Rhodoferax sp. | reverse complement strand
TCGCTCTGATCCGGATGGATCATGAGAATGATTTCGTAATGACGCATGGATACTCCTTATGGATGGGCCCTTTGGGGCCGGAAAAAGCTACCCCCGGCGTCTAATCGGGGTGCAGCAAGGCGAAAAGCCCACAATTATAGCCGGCATCGGCAGCCAAGACGGCGCGCGTGCGTTACCCCACTCAGGCACGCAAGTTTGATGCTGAAACGCCCTTGTGCCCGGTCAAGGCGCTGATTAACAAGGTTGCAATAAAGCCGGCCGGTACGCCGAAAACACCCGCCGAAACTGGCTGAATGCCACCCCAAAGCCCCGTGGCAGGGCTCAAAC
>JAEMRG010000033.1:0-12314 GCA_016463455.1 Rhodoferax sp. | reverse complement strand
GAAAAAGCTACCCCCGGCGTCTAATCGGGGTGCAGCAAGGCGAAAAGCAGATGATTATAGCCCGCAGCAACAGACGACTATCAGCAGATTGGCACGACAAGAGCCGGCAAGGCGCCGCAGTTGCAGGGCTCAAGTCTTCAGAAACGAAAATCCGGCGCCGAATTTTCTTTATGCCCCGTCACTGCACTGATTACCAAGGTGGCCATAAATCCGGCAGGCACACCGAAAACGCCCGCCGAAACCGGCTGAATCCCCCACCAAAGCACGCCTGCAGGCCCAAGCCCGAGCGCCTCTCGGAAGGCGGGTAAATTGCTCAGCATGTAATACAACGTGACGCCCAGTCCGGTCAACATACCTGCGACAACGCCGGCGCGGGTGGTGCCACGCCAAAAAATGCCCAGCACCATCGCCGGCACCAGCCCGGCACCAGCAAGCGAAAACGATGCCGCGACCAAATACAAAATGCCCGCTGGGCGCTGCGCAGCGGCATAGGCGGCAATCAATGCGACCACCAAAAGTGCAAACTTGGACCACATCACGGTGCGCATGGCTTTGACCGGATCGTTCTCACCTTCAAATACCAAGTCATGCGCCAGCGCATTGCCGATGGTGAGTAACAGCCCGTCAGCGGTTGATAAAGCCGCTGCCAAGCCACCGGCAGCGACCAGGACGGAAAACACATAGGGCAAACCGCCAATTTCTGGGCTTGCCAACATGATCAAGTCAGCCCCCACATGCAACTCGGCAAATTGCAACAGACCGTCGCCATTCACATCGGAAAATGCCAAAAGACTGGGGTCTCTAGACCACTGCGCCATCCAAGCGGGCAGTGCATCGATAGGTTGACCCACCAAATGGGCCATTACCTCGTATTTGACTAAAACTGCCAAGGCGGGGGCGCACAAATAAAGCAGTGCAATAAAAACCAATGACCAGGCCACCGAGGTTCGCGCTTCGCTCACCGATGGGGTGGTAAAAAAACGGGTAAGCAAGTGCGGCAGTCCAGCCGTCCCCACCATCAGGCAAAACATCAATGCCAAGAAATTGGCTCTGGAGTTATTGAAAAGCGCAACTTCCTGTTCGCTACCCTGCGGGTCGCCCGCGAAGGCGCGGGTATGGGGATTGAGGCCCGATAAAGCGTGGGCACGCTCCAGGTAGTCGTTGATCTGGCGAGTCCATTGGGCGCGGGCGGTAGATGCATCTTTGGGCAAAGCGGCAAGTTCTTTGCGCAGTCGGCCCACAGCAGCTTGCTGGGCTGGCGCATCGCCCAAGGCTTGGATTTTCGAGCGCAGCGCCAAGCGCTCGGCCTTCAGCGTGGCATCGACATCTTGCAGCTTGGCGCGCAAATTCTGCACGCGATCTAGGTACAGGGCAATGACCTCTGCTTCAGCCGGCGAAGCCAATATTTGTCCCTCCAGCGCCGTGATTTTGGCCAATTGCTGGCCGTAGGCGAATGCAGCTATTGGGTTGCCGGTTTGTTGGTAGGACAGCCAGCTGACGGGCAATAAAAAAGCCAAAATTAACAAAACATACTGCGTCGCCTGCGTCCAAGTCACCGCGCGCATACCGCCTAAAAAAGAACAAACCAGCACACCGCCCAGGCCCAATAAAATTCCGATTTCAAAATGCAAACCGGTCAGGCGCGAGGTAATCAGCCCGACCCCGTAAATCTGCGCCACCACATAGGTAAACGAACACAAGATAGCCGCCAGGGCAGCAATCCGACGCGGCCACTTCCCGCCAAAACGTAAGGCAAAAAAATCTGGCAAAGTGTAAACATTGCATTGACGCAAATAGGGAGCGACCAGCAAGGCCAAAAGACAAAAGCCACCCGTCCAGCCCAGCACGTAGGCCAGACCGCCGGGTTGGTCTCCCATCCCGGAAAAACCTTGCAAGTAAAGGCCGCCGGACAAGCTGATGAAAGATGCTGCGCTCATCCAATCGGCCGCAGTGGCCATGCCGTTATAAACCGCCGGGATTCCGCGACCTGCCACGTAATACTGGTCTACATTCGTGGTTCGCCCAGAGACGCCGATAGCGGCATAGAGCACCAAGGTCAGCGACAGAAAAATTCCCGCGATCCAGGGCTTAGGCAAGCCCGCGTACTGGGCCAAGCCCAAACCTACGAAACAAGCCAATACGCCAAACAAATAGATCGTAAATCGGCGATGCAGACCGGTAGGGGCATGGGGCGCAGGAGCGCCTAACAAAAAATCGCGCCGGTTTTGGCGCCAGGCAAAAAATACGATGATGCCGATAAATACCAGTACCGAGCCTTGCGCGGAAAACCAAAAACCCACCGGCCAACCGGCTACCACCCTATCCAAATCACGGGCAAAAAAGACCACCCCGAACGAGGCAGCAAACCACAGGCTGAGTAAGACCGCATGCAGCGGCCAACGCACTGTAGTTTGCGCACTACTCATTCTTTGGCGAGTTCCTGCCAGGTGGCAATCACCGAGTCCGGATTGAGAGAAATCGAGGAGATACCTTCTTTCACCAGCCAACGGGCAAAGTCGGGATGGTCGCTGGGGCCCTGCCCACATATGCCCACATACTTCCCCTGGGCCAGGCAGGCCTTAATCGACATACGGATCATGGCTTGCACGGCCGGGTCGCGCTCGTCAAAATCCGCTGCCAATAGCTCCATGCCGGAGTCCCGGTCCAAGCCCAGCGTCAGTTGGGTCAGGTCGTTGGAGCCGATTGAAAAACCATCGAAGTACTGCAAAAACTCAGTGGCCAAAATCGCATTGCTGGGGATTTCGCACATCATGACCAGTTGCAATCCGTCCTTGCCGCGCTCCAAGCCCTGGCGCGCCAGTAGCTCGGTAACTTTACGCGCCTGCTCCAGGGTTCGCACAAAGGGCACCATGATTTGCACATTGCTCAAACCCATCTCCTGGCGCACCCGCTTGAGCGCTTCACACTCCATGGCAAACGCCTCGCCAAAGTCGGCACTGACATAACGTGCGGCCCCGCGAAAGCCCAGCATCGGGTTTTCTTCTTCCGGCTCATAGCGGCTGCCGCCAATGAGCTTGCGGTATTCATTGGATTTGAAATCGGACAGGCGGACAATCACGGGCTTAGGCCAAAAGGCGGCTGCAATCGTTGCGACACCATCGGCCACCCGGTCCACATAAAAAGCACGGGGCGAGGCATGGCCGCGCGCCACCGATTCCACGGCTTTTTTCAGATCGGCATCGACATTGGGATAGTCCAGGATCGCTTTGGGATGCACGCCGATATTGTTATTGATAATGAACTCCAGCCGCGCCAGACCCACCCCCTGATTAGGTAACTGACAAAAGTCAAACGCGAGCTGTGGATTGCCCACGTTCATCATGATCTTGACTGGAATCTCGGGCATCAGGCCGCGCTGCACTTCGGAGACTTCAGTCTCCAGCAATCCGTCGTAAATAAATCCGGTGTCGCCTTCGGAGCACACCACGGTTACCAGCGCGCCCTCAGCTAAGCGCGCGGTCGCGTCACCGCAACCAACGACCGCCGGAATGCCCAATTCGCGCGCAATGATGGCCGCGTGGCAGGTACGCCCGCCGCGGTTGGTGACGATGGCCGAGGCCCGCTTCATCACTGGCTCCCAGTTGGGATCGGTCATGTCGGTTACCAGCACATCGCCCGCTTGCACCATATCCATATCGCTAATGTGGTGCACGATCCGAACCGGCCCAGTGCCGATTTTTTGTCCGATCGCCCGGCCTTCGGCCAAGACCGCGCCCTTGCCTTTAAGCTGGTAGCGGTATTCCACAGAATTGCCGGCTTGGCTTTTTACCGTCTCCGGTCGCGCTTGCAAGATATAGAGCTCACCGTCCAGCCCGTCCTTCCCCCATTCGATGTCCATGGGCCGCCCGTAGTGGTCTTCGATAAGCAATGCGTAGCGCGCCAATTGCTCTATATCAGCGTCGGTCAGCGAATAGCGGTTGCGCAACTCGGTAGGCACATCCGTGGTTTTGACCAGTTTGGCGCCTGCGGCCTGTTCGGCGGCGCTGGTGAATTCCATTTGCAATAGTTTGGAGCCCAGACTGCGCCGGATAATGGCCCGATTGCCTGCTCGCAGCATGGGCTTGTGTACATAAAACTCATCCGGGTTGACGGCGCCTTGCACCACGGTTTCGCCCAGCCCGTAGCTGGAGGTTATGAAAACCACATCCCTGAAGCCGGACTCGGTGTCCAGGGTAAACATGACGCCCGCCGCGCCCAAGTCTGAGCGCACCATACGTTGCACACCGGCACTCAAGGCGACGTTGTCATGCGCAAAGCCTTTGTGCACGCGGTAGCTTATGGCGCGGTCGTTGTACAGGGAGGCAAACACTTCGCGGATTTTGTGCAAAACATCTTCAATACCCGCGACGTTGAGAAAGGTCTCCTGCTGACCGGCAAAGGAGGCGTCGGGCAAATCCTCTGCGGTGGCGGACGAACGAACCGCAAATGAGGCATTTTCTGCGCCCAATTGCAATTGCACAAAGGCTTGACGGATGTGTTTTTCAAGTTCGTTGGGGAAGGGTTGGCTCTCCACCATCGCGCGGATTTCGGCGCCTGCCAGCGCCAGCGCACGTACGTCCTCCACATCCAAAACCTGGAGTCGCTGGCTGATGCGTCCAGCCAAGTCCTGGTGCTTTAAAAACTCGCGAAAGGCGAACGCGGTAGTGGCAAAGCCGCCAGGAACTTTTACCCCGCCTGGCAATTGAGAAATCATTTCCCCCAGGCTGGCGTTTTTGCCCCCCACGGCCTCCACATCGCTCATGCGCAAATGCTCGAACGGAACGACCCAAGCGGTATCGCTAAATAGTGCTGACATAGGAACTCCAAAGTTAAAAACGGGTCAAACCTTCAGGGCGCTTTCGCGGCCGGTTTGGCGAAGTAAGCAGGCGGGCAGCGTCTCCTTATGGTTCTATTTCTGGAGCCTGTGCGCGAGCCTGTTCTTGCGGCGTGAACTGATTGTAGGGTTGGGAGGGCTGGCTAGGCGGCAGCGCCGGTGGCGGGCACATGCGGGACAATGGGCTGCGTTAGGGCGCCGCATCGGGTGGGCCCGACCAAACTAAAGTCATCTCCTATGCCCCACCGCAGTGTTTTTTTTGTATCCGACGGTACCGGCATTACTGCAGAAACCTTCGGCAAAGCCATACTTGCCCAATTTGAGGTGCGCACACGCTCTGTGCGCCTGCCCTTTATTGACACCGTGGACAAGGCCCACCAGGCGGTGCGCCAAATCAACCATGCCGGTACGCAAGACGGCCAAACACCCATCGTCTTTAGCACCCTGGTCAATATGGAAGTGCTCAAAGTCATCCAAGATAACTGCCAAGGCATGTTGCTGGACATGTTTGGCACTTTTGTACATCCTTTGGAACAAGAGTTGCAACTTACCTCCAACCACCGCATCGGGCGCTTTAGCGATGCCAGCAAAAGCCAAGAGTACCAGGCGCGTATCGAGGCCATTAATTTCTCTCTGGCCCATGACGACGGTCAGAGCAATCGGGACCTGGAACAGTCGGACGTGATCCTGGTGGGCGTGAGCCGCAGCGGAAAAACCCCGACCTCCCTCTATCTCGCGATGCAATACGCTATGAAAGCCTCCAACTACCCATTGATACCCGAGGACTTTGAGCGCCGCCAGTTACCAGTCGCTTTGGTACCGCACAAGCGCAAAATTTTTGGCCTCAGCATCCATCCGGAGCGTTTGAGCGAAATCCGCAACGAGCGGCGCCCCAATTCCAAATATGCGTCCCTGGAAAACTGCCGTATGGAAGTGCAAGAAGCAGAAAGCATGATGCGCCGCGCCGGCATACGCTGGCTGTCCACAACGACCAAGTCGATCGAGGAAATCGCCACCACGATTCTTCAGGAATTGCAGCCCGAACGGCTAAGCTATTAATTTTTGCTGCGCCAAGCAGCAGCGCTCGCCCCCCTAGCCCCAGGCGGGGTAGATTAAACAAGGCGCTGACTTAAAGCCCGATGGCGGAGATGCCGGCACGGGCCACTTGCGCATCTTCGCTGGATTTAACGCCGCTCACGCCCACCGCACCAAGGCACTGTCCGTCTTTCATGATGGGCACACCACCTTCGAGCATGCCTTCCAAAACCGGAGCGCTAAGGAAGGACATGCGTCCACCGTTGATCATTTCCTCGTAAATCTTGCTTTCCCGCAGGCCCAGCGCCGACGTGCGGGCTTTGGCTGGCGCGATGTGGGCAGAAATCGGGGCTGCGCCGTCCAGGCGCTGAAACCACATTAAATTGCCGCCGTCGTCTACGATGGCGATACTCACGGCCCAGCCGTGCTTGAGGGCTTCTGCCTCAGCGGCAGCGGCTATGGTTTTCAAATCTGCGAGTTCAAGCGTGGCTTTGGTCTTCATACATACATCCCATAAAATGGTCAGGCAAGGCAAAAACGTCAGCATAACCGCTCCGGCGACCCTGTTTGACCCACCTAAAAAGAGGGCAACCCTGCCAAATATCGGGCTAATGCTCCGGCCCGATTCGGCGTAAGGCCTTGTAAAGGCCTAAAATCCCTCTACAGTAATCTTTTGGAGATGCACTATGAATGAACAATCCACCTATTTGGAACAAGGTCTGGACTACGGCGTCAGTCGGGAGCAGCGCAACAAAGTTTTGCGTAACACCTACTGGCTGCTAGCCCTGAGTATGGTACCCACCGTGCTGGGCGCCTGGGCCGGTGTAGCCTTTGGACTGGGCCAGCTGTTTAGCGGCGCCATGGGCATAGTGCTCTTCCTGGCCATGGCCTTTGGCTTTATTTACGCTATTCAAAAGACGAAAAACTCCGCTGCCGGAGTGCCCGTGTTACTGGCCTTCACCTTTTTCATGGGCCTGATGATGTCCCGCCTCATCGAATCCGTGCTGGGCTTTAAGAACGGCCCGGACCTGATCATGACCGCTTTCGGTGGCACGGCAGGCGTTTTCTTTGTGATGGCCTCGCTGGCCACCGTCATTAAACGCGACCTGTCGGGCATGAACCAATGGCTGTTTGTCGGTGTCATCGTCTTGCTAGTGGGCGGCGTAATCAATATGTTTGTCGGCTCCACCGTCGGCATGATGGTCTTGTCCATGGCGGCCATTGGCATATTCAGCGCCTATATGCTGTACGACATCAAACAAATCATTGATGGCGGTGAAACCAACTACATCAGCGCCACCTTGGCGCTTTACCTGAACATCATCAATGTGTTCCAGAGTCTGCTAGCGCTGCTGGGTATTTTCGGCGGCGAGCGCGACTGATCGCAAACCGAAACCGCAGGGCCTTCTACGGGGCACTGCTTCTGTGAAAAATAGGCCCGTCAGGGCCTATGTTCATTGTGGGGCTTGGCCCGCGGCCTATACTGAAAGGCAGCAAGCAAGACAGGAATGTATGGGCATGGTGCGGCGCAATTGGATTCGGTTTTGGAGCCTATGTTTGGCCCTGACGGCGCAGTGTTCCTGGGCGGCTGAGGTCCAGGTCGCTGTGGCTGCCAATTTTTCAAGCACCATGCAGGCCATCGCACTGGCTTTCGAACAAGAAAGCGGGCACCAGGTACGCATCATTACCGGTGCAACCGGCAAGTTCTACGCCCAACTTAAAAATGGCGCTCCATTTCAGGTATTGCTGGCGGCTGACACGCAAACCCCGCTGCTTTTGGAGCAAGAAGGCTTGGCCGTTGCCGGCAGTCGTTTTACCTATGCGCTGGGGCGCTTGGTCTTGTGGAGTAGGCAGCCCGATCTGGTAGATGCGCAAGGCGAGGTTCTACGCAGCACCCGTTTCAAGCGATTGGCTATCGCCGATCCCCGACTGGCGCCCTACGGTGCGGCGGCAATGCAAACGCTGGAGCAACTGGGCGTGCTGACCCAGGTAAAAGACCGCCTGGTTCAGGGCGAAAGCGTCACGCAGGTCTACCAATTCGCGGCCAGCGGTAACGCGGAACTAGGCTTCATCGCCAGTTCGCAGCTCATAGTCGATGGAAAACGTATCGCTGGCTCATACTGGCTGGTGCCCGAATCCCTACACAGCCCTTTGCGGCAGGACGCGGTATTGCTGAAGTCGGGCCAAGCCAATCCTGCGGCACTGTCCCTCATGCTTTTCTTGCGATCGCCGCGTGCGCGCACTTTGTTACGCGACTACGGTTACTCCTATTAGACCGCCGAGCATGATTTCCCCCGAAGATTGGAACGCCATTGGCCTGACCTTGCGTCTGGCAGGCATCAGTACCTTGGTATTGCTGCTGCTGGCCAGCCCGCTGGCCTGGTGGCTGGCGCGCAGCCAATCAGCCTGGCGCGCGCCGGTGGCGGCACTGACATCACTGCCGCTGGTGCTACCGCCTACGGTTTTGGGCTTTTACCTTTTGGTGACGCTGGGGCCGGACGGCCCCTTGGGGCGGCTGACGCTTCTAATGGGCCTGGGCACCCTGCCATTTAGCTTTGCCGGATTGGTCATCGGTTCGGTGGTGTACTCCCTGCCTTTTGCGGTGCAACCCCTGCTGCATGCCTTCCAAAACATAGGCAACCGTCCAATGGAGCTGGCCGCCACCCTGCGCGCCTCGCCGCTGGACGCATTTTTCAGCGTTGCACTGCCGCTGGCCTGGCCTGGCTTTGTGAGCGCCGCCGTTCTCAGCTTCGCGCATACCATTGGGGAATTCGGCATGGTGTTGATGATGGGCGGCAACATCCCGGGTCAAACCAGAGTGCTCTCAACCCAGATTTACGGCCATGTGGAGGCCATGGCCTATACCCAGGCGCATGTCTTGGCCGCGGGTATGTTGGTTTTTTCATTCGCGGTGCTGCTGGGTCTGAACCTGCTGCAAAAACGCGGCTTACGCATGGGAAGTTAGGCGTGTCCGCAGACAACCACATCGCGCTGCAATTAGTCCGCTCAGCCTTTACGCTGGAAGTGGATATCAGTCTGCCGCTACAAGGCATTACTGCGGTGTTTGGCGCATCGGGCTCAGGCAAAACCAGTTTGCTGCGCTGCGTGGCCGGTTTGGAGCGCCCTGCCCATGGGCTGGTGCGAATGAGCGGCCAAATCTGGCAGGATGCGCAAACCTTTCTACCCACGTGGCGCAGGCCGTTGGGCTATGTGTTCCAGGAGGCCAGTCTGCTCCAACACCTCACGGTGCAAGGCAATCTTCACTTTGGTCTGCGCCGCAGTGCGCAGCGGCAGGCCGGGCAAAAGCATCTACACCAAGCCATTGAACTACTGGGTATCGGGCACCTGCTCACGCGGCGGGTGCAAGAACTTTCGGGCGGCGAGCGCCAACGCGTCGCCATTGCCAGCGCCCTGGCCCTGCAACCGCGCGTGTTGCTGCTGGACGAGCCACTGGCAGCGCTGGATGCCTCGAGGCGCCAGGACATACTCCCCTGGCTTGAACGGCTCCGGGACGAAGTCCGCATCCCCATGTTGTACGTGACGCATGCGCTAGATGAAGTGGTGCGTTTGGCTGACCATCTCTTAGTTCTGGAGCAGGGCAAGCTTGCCGACAGCGGGCCGGTGGCCCAGGTGCTGGGTCGCAGCGCTGCCAGCCTGGCCAGCGGCGAGGAGCTGGGCGTGCTACTCCACGCTTGCGTGCAGGAATTTGACCCTGCCTGGCACCTGATGCGCGTGGGCTTTCCCGGCGGCAGTCTGTGGGTCAAAGACAAGGCGCTGGCTCTGGGTGCGCCGGTGCGCGTCCGCGTGCTGGCCCGTGATATCAGCCTGGCCGTCGGCCCGCCTCCGGTCAGCAGTATTCAAAACCTTTTGCCGGTCAGGGTGCTGGAAATGAGGGCCGACGCGCATCCCTCGCAGTGCCTGGTAAGGCTTGCCTGTGGTAAGGCCGATGACACCAGTGTGCTGTGGGCGCGTATTACGGCGCGCGCGGCCCACGCCTTAGACCTGCAGACGGGCGTGTCCGCTTGGGCGCAGGTGAAAGCGGCGGCTTTGGTGGGGGCCTAGACCTGGGCGCTTTGGCTCCCGGCCGGTGCTGCAAAGCGGAAAAGGCTGGGCAAAGTCCATCTGGGCTAGAATGCGTGGTTTTCCGCGGCAAGTACTGCGGGCTTAGGATCAGGCAGCCGTTTGCCTGAGGGCCCATGGGCGGCTACCGCATCTGATGGATAGATTATGAAAGCTGGCATTCACCCCAATTACCGCGACGTTTGTTTTGTGGACTTGTCCAATAACTTCAAATTCGTCACCCGCTCCTGCGCGAACACCAAGGAAATGATCAAGATGGAAGACGGCCGCGAACTGCCCTTGTACAAACTTGATACCTCCAGCGAATCGCACCCTTTCTACACCGGAACCCAGAAGTCGGTAGATAACATGGGCGGACGCGTGGAGAAATTCCGCAACCGGTTCGGCAAAACCGCAGTCAAATAAATGTCGCAGGCGCAGGCCTGACGCACAATCCAAGGCAGCCCGGCATTCCGTGCTGCCTTTTTTATTTTTCCATTTAACCTTTGAACACCACTCCTGCCATCGTCACCCAAGCGGGCGCCGCTCGCCTTCCGCGCCTGGCCTTGCTGTCTTTGTGCCTGGTATACGTGCTAGCTGGTTTTGTCGGCCGCAGCGGGTGGAAATTCGCCGATATGGGTGCCCTGGGCTATATGGCCGAGCTGGCCTGGGGCCAGGCGGATTGGTGGTACCCGACGCTGGCGGGCATACCTTCGGAACAAGGTGCGCTCCTGCCCTATTGGCTCGGCGCCTGGATGTTGCAATGGGGTGGCAGCGCTCTGGAGGCGCAGTGGTTGGCGCGTATCCCTTTTATTTTGGCGCTGGCCGTAGCCATGGCGGCACACTGGTATGGAACGTATTACCTGGCGCGAAGTCCCCAGGCCCAACCCGTCGCCTTCGCTTTTGGTGGACAGGCCAACACCATTGACTACGCGCGCTCTATCGCCGACGGTGGCCTGCTGGCTTTCATTGCCTGCTTGGGCCTGGCACCGATGGCGCACGAAACCTCGCCCGAGTTGATTCAACTGGCCTTTGTCGGGATATTTTTGAGCGGCGTTAGCGCACTGCCCTGGCGACCCCAGCAGGCCTGCTTGGCACTGGTGATTAGCCTTTTGGGCCTGTCCATCAGCGGCGCACCGAGCCTGGCCGTGATTTTTGGCCTCGGGGCCATGGTCTTCGAGCTATACCAATTATTTTTGACCACCGACCAAACACCTCGTTTTTACCGCGGTAAAGCCGGAATTATTGTCTTGCTGATGAGCACGCTAGCAAGTGCAATGATTGCCAGTGCGCTGGACTTGTGGCGCTGGAAGCTGGATAACCCACTGCACCTGGCCTCGCCCTGGCAAGGCTACATGGAATTGTTGCTGTGGTTTACCTGGCCGGCCTGGCCCTTGGCTTTATGGACGCTGTGGGTATGGCGCCGACAGCTCTGGAGCCTGCATGCCAGCCGGCACCTTGCCTTGCCGCTGCTAGTAGTGATTACCGTACTGGTCGCCAGCTGGTGCATGCATTCTTCGGAACGCACTTTGCTGCTGGCCCTGCCCGCCCTATCGAGTTTGGCGGCCTTTGCCCTGCCTACGCTGAAGCGCCAGGTCGCCTCGCTCATCGACTGGTTCACGCTATTGTTTTTTACCGGCTGGGGCCTTGTTTTGTGGGTCCACTTTATCGCCATGTTTACCGGTATTCCGGCCAACCCGGCGATCAATATTGCTCGGCTCGCACCAGGTTTTGAGGCGCAATTTTCCTGGTTCGCTTTGTGTATTGCATGCATCTCCACCCTCGCCTGGGCCAGGCTCGTGCATTGGCGGGTGGGGCGCCACCGGCGTGAACTTTGGCGCAGCCTGGTGCTACCCGCTGGCGGTATCGCCTGGTGCTGGACGCTGATGATGAGCATGGGCATTTCCTTATTTGACTACACCCAAAGCTATGATCGCTGGGCTGCCCTGGTGGCCCGGCAGGTCAGCGCACCGGGCTGTGTGCGCAGTGAGCAATTGAATATTGGCGAAATTGCAGCCTTGCGCTGGATCGGCAATTTGCCTATCAGCGCCCCCACGTTAAGCAATGACTGCCCTTGGCTGCTGATTGGGCCGGGACCTAATCAATCCTTACCACCCCAAATTGACACGGAACAGTGGGCGGCCAAAGCGCTGGTGCTGCATCCTGCCGATGGCAACATCGGCGTGTGGGTGTTACAGCGGCGCTAGCAAAGGGCTAAGCACCCTCTAAATCAAATACCGCAATGCTTTCGACGTGCGCGGTGTGGGCAAACATATTGACCACACCGGCTGCTGTGCAGCGGTAGCCGCCCTGGCTTACCAACACAGCAGCATCGCGGGCCAAGGTGGCAGGGTTGCAACTGACATACACAATCCGTCGCGGCGGC
>JAEMRG010000259.1 GCA_016463455.1 Rhodoferax sp. | reverse complement strand
TGGAGTTCCCGCAGCACATCGGCCCCACGCTGGTGACCCGCGATGCGCAAGCGGTACGCGCTTTCCATGCTGAGCACCAGGACATCATTTTGAAACCGCTGGATGGCATGGGTGGCATGGGCATTTTCCGGGTCAAGGCCGATGGGCTGAACCTGGGCAGCATCATCGAAACGCTGAACCGCGAGGGCGCGCAAAGCCTGATGGTGCAAAAGTTTTTACCGGAGATTGCGCAAGGCGATAAGCGCGTGCTGGTCATTGGTGGGGTGCCGGTGCCTTTTTGCCTGGCGCGAATTCCGCAGGGCGGTGAGGTGCGCGGCAACCTGGCGGCTGGTGGCCTGGGCGTGGCCCAGCCCTTGAACGAGGCCGACCGGGCCATGGCCCAAGCCATGGGCCCGACCTTGGCGGCACGCGGCCTCTTGCTGGTGGGCTTGGACATCATCGGCACGCACCTGACCGAGATCAATGTCACCAGTCCGACCTGTTTTCAGGAGATCAGCGACCAGACCGGCTTTGATGTGCCGGCCATGTTCGTCGATGCGCTGGAGGCTGCTACGGCCACTTGAAGTATTGCGGCGATCGCTAGTCGCGTGGCTCGCTCCAGAGCTTGCCGCCGGTGGCCCAGTTGTCCGCCTTGATGTCGGTGATGATCACGTCCACCGAGCCGGGCGAACCGCCCAGCACTTCAACGCTGATGCGGGTAATTTCTTGCACCAGTTTTTTCTTCTGTTCCAGGGTGCGGCCTTCAATCATTTCTACATGGTAGGTGGGCATAGGTTTCCTTTGCATGGGGCTGGGGTTGAGGCACGGGGCTTTAGCCCCGGCCTTGGGGCGGCAGTTTAGACTGCGGCATGCTTTCTCTTAGGAAAAATTTGTGCTGCCGGCATTGATTCGCCAAGGCTTGCGCGCGCTGGGCCAGCACCCACGCCATAGCGCTTTGTTGGCAGCTTTGGTCTTGCTGCATGCAGTGGTGGGTGGCTTTATCGGCCTATCGGTGGACGAGGCGCATTACCTTTTGTATGCCTACCACCCGGCGCTGAGTTATTTTGACCATCCGCCTTTGGTCGGCTGGGTGCAATGGCCCTTGGTGGTAGCGGATGCACCAGTCGTCTTCTTGCGCTTAGTACCCGGACTTTTCTGGCTGGGAACCGTACTGGGCGTGTACCGGCTGGCCGAGTACCTGCAAGGCAATAGCAATTTCGGCCACGCCGGGGACGCCGGTTTGTGGTCACTGGCTGCGCTTGCACTGGCGCCCTTGCTGCACGTGCTGGGAATCGGCTTGGTGCCCGATAGCTTGCTGATGTTTTTCACAGTTTTACTTATGGGACAAACCTTGCGCCTGATGCAGTCGGACGGGCTGGCCTGCCGAGGCGACTGGTTGCTATGGGGCTGCCTGCTAGGCCTGGCGGGCCTGAGCAAATACACCGCTATTTTTATGGCCTTGGCATCGGGCTTGTGCCTTTTGTCCGTCCATGGCCTGCGCATATTGCGCACGCCCTGGCCCTGGCTGGCGGTGTTGTTGGCGTTGCTCATGGTCTCGCCGGTGCTGGTGTGGAATGCGCAACAGGACTGGATTTCTTTCCGTTACCAAGGCCAGCATGGCGCGGGCAGCGGCTGGCACTTGGCCGAGGTGGCGCGCTTTGCGCTTTTACAGTTGTTGGCCTTCGGGCCTTTGCTGCTCTGGGGTTTGTGGGGGCATAGCAAGCAGGGGGTTTTGCGCGTATTTTTTGGCTTGCCTTGGCTGGTGCTGGCTTATCTGGCTGGCGGGGGCAGCAGCTTGCCGCATTGGACGGCACCGGCCTGGGTGGCACTGGCGCCTTTTGCAGGTGTGGCCTTGGCGCGCTACCGCTATGGCCATGGAGACCGAGGCCGTCAACGCCTGCGCGCGCGGGTGCTGGCCGTGCTGGTGCTGCTGCAAGGGCTGGCTTGCGCTGCACTGCTGTGGCTGATGTTGTCTGCTGGCGCGCCGTTTTTTGCGCGTACCTGGGACAACACCGCCGTAGGCGCCAACCCGTTTGCTGAACTCTATGGCTGGGACCAGGCGGGCGCACGCGCTGCCAGCCTGGCGCAAGCGCAGGGCCTGTCCAGCGTGTCGGTACAGAACTGGACGCTGGCCAGTCGCTTGGCTTGGTATGTCCGGCCCTTGCCGGTGCATGTACTGGCTGCAGGCTTTAGCCAGTTTTCGATCTGGGCTGGCGATTTGCCCGTGGGGGCAAGCACTTTGCTGGTGGACAACTCTTTGCTGGCTTTTGAAATACCGTTGGGGCCACATGGCTTTGCCGATTGCCAGTTGCTCGACACTTTGGATGCCCGCCAAGGCGGCGCGCCGGTGGCGCGCTTTAGGTTTTACGCTTGCCAGGGCTGGGCTGGCGATCCGCAGCCGCGCAACCGGCAGCCGGGTCCATGAGCGCGCGTTGGTGGCTGCCGCTGGTGGCCTTGGCCTTGGCGGCGCCTCTGTGGCTGCATTGGTGGGAGCCCACCCTGTTCTTGACGATCAACCAGGCCTGCGCGAGCGTGCCGGCGGTGGTCTGGGCAGCACTGTCTTTGGGTGGCAATGTCTGGGGCGTGCTGGCTTTGACCTCGCCTTTGCTGGTCTTTGCGCCCCGACTGATATGGGCTTGGTTGTGCGCCGCACCCATAGGGGCGGTCTTGGCACGCATCGGCAAAGAATGGCTGTTCAGCCCGCGCCCGGCCGGGCTGATTGAGCATGCGCAAATCCGCATCGTCGGCGAACCGATGGAGTTTGCCTCTATGCCCTCGGGCCACACGCTGACCGCATTTGCGGTCGCCGGCAGTATTTATTTTGCGATCGAAGCCGAGCGCCGCCAGCGCTTTGTGTGGCTATGGTTGCTGGCAGCCTTGGTGGGCTTATCCCGCATGGCGCTGGGCGCGCATTGGCCCGGGGATGTGGTGGTGGGTGCCTGCCTGGGGGTCTGGGCGGCGGCCATCGGGCACCTGCTTTTGCAGCGGCTGAGGCCTGGGGTTTTTGCGCCTCGAGGCTGGCAGATGCGTGCCCTGGCCGCCGTGTTGGCGCTGACGCTATACCCCATGCTGGATGCGCCGCTCGACTACGATGAAAGCCGCCAGCTGCAATATGGGCTGGCGCTGGTTTTGGTGCTGGTTTTGCTACGTTTTGCCCGCCAGCAGCGCAGGGAAGTTTGATTAGAGACTAAAAAATCGACTGCCATGGCTGCGTCGCCTGCACGCGCTGGCTGTGCGA
>JAEMRG010000258.1 GCA_016463455.1 Rhodoferax sp. | reverse complement strand
ACCAATTTGTTTTCCAGGTAGGTGTTGCGCAGATACCAGGCGTAATACGGGCCAGGCAAATTGGTGGCGTCCGAATTCCAGTACAAAAGGTCAAAAGGCGGAGGGGTTTCGCCTTTGAGGTAGTTGCCCACCACGTAATTCCAGACCAGGTCATTGGGGCGCAAAAAGCTGAAGGTGGACGCCAAATCCTGGCCTTTCATCAAACCGCCATCGCCCAATTCCTGCTCGCGGAATTTAACGAAGGACTCGTCAATGAACACATCCAAAATTCCGCTGTCGCTAAAGTCCAGCAGCGTGGTCAGCAGCGTGGTGCTGGCCACTGGATGCGCGCCGCGCGCCGCCAGCACTGCCAGCGCCGTGGTCAGCATGGTGCCGCCTACGCAAAAGCCCAGGGCGTTGATGCTGTGGTCGGTGCCGCGCTTGCCAACAATGTCTTGCGTCACGCCAATCGCTTGGATCACCGCGTCTTCGATGTAGTCGTCCCAGGTCTTGTGCGCCAAGGTCGCGTCCGGATTACGCCAGCTCACCACAAAGGTACGGTGGCCTTGGGCTACTGCGTAACGCACCACCGAGTTGTCGGGCTGCAAGTCCAATATGTAGTATTTGTTGATGCAGGGCGGCACCATGAGGAAAGGCTTTTCAAACACCTTGGCCGTTAGGGGCTTGTATTCAATCAGCTGAAAGAGTTCGTTTTCAAAAACCACCGCGCCTTCGGTGGTGGCGACGTTTTGACCAACGGTGAACACGCTCTCGTCGGTCATGGACACATGCCCCTGGCGCATATCGTGCAGCAGGTTTTGCATGCCTTTGGCGATGCTCTCGCCCTTGGTTTCCAGGGCTTTTTGCTGGGCTTCGGCGTTGAAAGCCAAGAAGTTGCTCGGCGCTGCGGCCGCCACGCCCTGCTCGACGGCAAAGCGCAGGCGGTTGCGGGTTTTTTCATCGGCATCGACCGCGTCGGCCAGCGCCATCAAGGTGCGACTGTTAAGCAAATAGACAGATGCACTCAAAGCAGCAACCGGGTTCTGTTGCCAGGCCGGGTTGGCAAAGCGCTTGTCCTGCATGGGCAGCGCGCCTTCACCCATCAACTGGGTCATCAGGGCCTGCGCGTCCTGCAGGTACTGTTCTTGTACCGCCTGCAGTTTGTCTGCAGAAAACTGGATTGCCGGGGGCACCGAGGGCTGCGCTATCGCTGACATTGCGGTACCGAGGTCCAGGTTTTGGAAATTGGCCAGGGCTTTGGTCCAGGATTGGCTTACAGTCTCCTGAAATTGGGCGGCCGTTTTTGACCAGATATCAAACTGCGGGTTGTCCACGGTGTGTCCTCTTTAGCCGCAGACGGGTACTGCGTATCTATGTTTGCTACAGATTATCCGGGGACTGGCCTTCGTCAGACTGACAATCTTTGCTGCGGTGCAGCATTTTAAACGAAAAAATATGTATATCGTTCCTATCGCTTGGTTGTATGTGACTTTCATGATGGCCGTGGCCGAGGCCACCAGCAGCCAGGGCACGGTGCTGGGAGCCTGTATTACCTTTGTGTTGTACGGCCTGATGCCGATTGCTTTGATACTGTATTTCATGGGCAGCCCGGCGCGGCGCCGCCAGCGCCTGGCGCGCGAGGCGCAAGAGGCGCAGGACTATTTGGCGGCACAGGCGGCACAGGCAACGCAAGCTGCGGACCAGGAAAGCCCCCCATCACAGCAGGCAAATACTGGCCACCTGGCGCCCGGTAAGCTTGTCACGCCGGTACGAAAAGAATCTTGAGGCATTGCCCACGGTGCACCAAGCCGGGCTGCCGTCATTGCCAAATACCGCCGTCACGCCGCTCGCCGCGAGGCGCTGACGCGCCAGCATCGGCAGATCGGCCAAAAATTTGCCACCAGCCGAGGGCACAAATGCCTGGGCCGCCTGGGGTGAAAACGCCATAAACGCCGCCCGCACCTCGGGCCCCACCTCAAAAGCCTGCGGGCCAATGCACGGTCCCAGCCAGGCCAACCACTGCGCCACGGGCCTACCCGTCGCGGCCTGAGAGGCAAAAAAGGCTTCAACTACGCCTAAATGAACCCGCGAAACGCCGTCCTTGGCGGTATCTGTATCCGCCTGACGTGCAGCCAAGTTCGCTCCGGTCGCACCATCAGCAAATCCGGCCAAACCGCGCCAACCGGCGTGCAGTGCGCCTACTTGGGTCGCTTGCCGATCGGCCACATGGCAGAGCAAGATCGGCAGGCAATCGGCGATGCCCACGGTGCAGGCGAGGCCGGGTTGGCCGGTGTAGCTGCCGTCGGCTTCCTGGTAATCGGGGGTTTGCGCGTTAAGGGCTAGCAAGCGCGTGCCGTGTACCTGCTTGAACATCACAGGTCGCGCACCCAGCGCCTTTGCCAGCCGCTGCAGATTGCTGGCTAGGGCCTGCGGCGCATCGCCTACATAGGCGCCCAGGTTCATACCGTCAAACGGGGGCTGCGACACGCCGCCGGCGCGCGTGGTGCACAGCGCGCGTACCGAAGGCGGCGCCGGCCAGTCGGGCACTAGCCAGTCTGGATGCGGCGCAAGGAACGCGCTAGGCTCTGGAATTTGCATGCCTTGAGCATAAACCGGCGCCCGCGCCGCTAACATCGGCCTGCCGGACCGTGCCCTATGGCGCCGAGCTCATACAACGCACCGAAGCAGCCCATGATTCTTGAAATTGCCGACATCCGCATCCACCCTGGCAAAAATGCCGACTTTGAAGCCGCTATCGAACGTGGCGCAGGCAGCGTCATCGCACAGGCCAAGGGTTTTCATGGCTACAAGGTCAATCGCAGTATGGAAACGCCCGAGCGCTATGTGCTGCAAATTTTTTGGGCTACGCTGGAAGACCATACCGTGGGCTTTCGCCAGTCGCCCGCATTTACCGAGTGGCGCGCCATCGTGGGCCCGTTTTTCGCCGTACCACCGCATGTGGAGCATTTCGAACTCGTTGCCCAGTCCGACTAAAGCAGGAGCCGCATCATGATTTACAGCTTCACACCCCCCGCCGTCGTTGGCGTCCCGGTGGTGGACTCACCCGCACTGTTTCCGGTGCATCGCATTTATTGCGTGGGCCGCAACTATGAAGAGCATGCCAAAGAAATGGGCGGCACGGGCCGCGAAGCGCCCTTCTTCTTTATGAAACCGGCCGATGCGGTGCTCTATTGCGCGCCGGACGCCAGCGCGCAAATGCCCTACCCCACCCTCACCG
>JAEMRG010000257.1 GCA_016463455.1 Rhodoferax sp. | reverse complement strand
TCGGTGTAGCTGCCGGTCGAATTCACCAGGGACATGAGCTTGACGATGCGCTTGACGCGGTTGAGGTCGCCCACGGCGGCGTGCAGCGTGCCCATCAGGTCGATGGCAATGGCGCGCGCAGCCTGCTGGCCTTCGGCGGTTTGCATGCTGGCGCCCAATTGACCGACCCAGGGTTTGCCGTCTTTTTTGGCGATATGGCCGCTGATAAACACCAGATTGCCGGTTTGCACAAACGGCACATAGGCCGCAGCCGGCACGGCCACGGGCGGCAGGCTGATGTGTAAGTCTTTTAATGTGTCGTAAATATTCATCGCGTCTCGTCCTTCAAAGTGCCGCGCGGGGCGAGCAGGTGTAATGAAAACTCAGCCCGCTGCAGGCGCGCACAAGTGCGGCTGGCGCAAGCGGATCCAAGCGCATTGTCGCCCACCGCGCGATGGTAAATCGCTTTAAGATATTTGAATGAACAGGCCGCATAGCAGGGCAGCGCCTAGTAGCGCGCCGGGGGGGATGATGGCAGTGGCCCTGGTGGCCGGCGCAGCCCTGCAATTGCAGCAAAGCGCTTTGTGGCCGCTGGCACATTACCTGGTCGCCGCGGTGGTAGCGCTTGGGGCTTTACTGCTGCCTTATGCACTTGCGCGCATTGGGCTGGCGCCGCGTTTTCAGGTGATGGCAGCTTTGTCGGCCCACATCGTCCCGCTGTGCCTGTGTGCACTCTTGGGCTTTGCCTGGACCGGCGGGCGCGCCGCCTGGTTTGATGACCACAGGCTAGACCCGGCGCTGGAAGGGCGGGATGTGCAAGTGGTAGGCGTGGTGCGCCAGATGACGCACAGCAACCCCATGGGTTTGCGCTTTCGCTTAGCGCTGGAATCTGCCACCTTGGACGGCCAAGCGGTGCGCCTGCCGCCGCGCATAGACCTAGGCTGGTACCGGGGCATGGCGCCGCGTAGCGCACCGGCAGACCTGAGCGATTGGGAATTGCACAGACAGCCCCAGGCTATGGTGCCGGGCGAGCGCTGGCGTATGACGGTGCGTATTAAAGCCCCGCACGGCAGCTTCAATTTTCAGGGCTTTGACTATGAATTGTGGCTCTGGGAGCAGGGGGTGCAAGCCACCGGCTATGTGCGCGCCGGAGCGCGTGATGCGCCACCCCAGCGCTTGCAGGCCACGCTGGCTCACCCGGTGGAGCGCTGGCGCCAGGGCTTGCGCGAGCGCATTTTTGCGGCAGTGCCCGAGCCCGGCCAAGCGGCGCTGATAGCCGCTTTGGTAGTGGGCGACCAATCCGCTTTGGACCAGCAGCAGTGGGCGCTTTTTCGGGCTACCGGGGTGGCGCACCTGGTCAGTATTTCAGGCCTGCACATCACCATGTTTGCCTGGGCTGCGCGCTGGTTTATCAGTTGGCTGTGGCGGCGTTCGCAGCGCTTGTGTTTGTGGTGGCCCGCGCCCTCGGCGGCTTGGGCCGGTGGCTTGCTGGTGGCCTGTGCGTATGCGGTGTTTTCCGGTTGGGGCATACCTGCACAGCGCACGTGCATCATGCTGGCCTGGGTGACGCTTTTGCGCTTGGCAGGTGCCCGCTGGCCCTGGCCGTACGTCTGGATTTTGGCTTTGCTGCTGGTCGTGGTCTATGACCCCTGGTCACTTTTGCAGGCCGGCTTTTGGCTGAGCTTTGTGGCTGTGGCAGTGCTGTTTGCCACCGATGGCCATCCGACGGCGCAGGGCGACGGTGCAATGACAAGCGCAGGCCGCGCCGCGCTGGGTACGCGCAGCGACACAAGCCCCGCCGGACCGGACCCGCGTGACGACTTGTTCACCCGCGATACGCAAGCGCCAGCCACCCCTGGCCCAAGGGCGCATGCTTATGCTTGGCTTAGGACGCTCGGGCAAGGGATGCGCGGCATGCTGCGCGAGCAGGGCACGATAACGCTCGCCCTGGCGCCCTTGAGCATTGCCTTGTTCGGTCAACTATCGGTGGTGGGCTTGCTGGCCAATCTCTTGGCCGTGCCTTGGGTTACTTTGGTGATTACGCCGCTGGCCTTGGCCGGCGTGTTGATCGAGCCTGTGTGGCTGCTAGCAGCGGCGGCCTGCGGTGGCTGGCTGGCGGTGGTGCAAACTATGGCGGCATGGCCTTTGGCCGTGCTGGCATTTGCCTTACCGCCGTGGTGGCTGGCGCTGCCTGCGGGGCTGGGCGCGCTGGTGCTAGCCTTGCCCTTGCCCTGGGCCTTGCGCTGCATGGGCCTGCCCTTGTTGCTGGCACTGGGCGTGTGGCACCCGCCTGCGCCGCCGCAGGGTCAGTTTGAGTTGATTGCCGCCGATGTTGGCCAAGGCAATGCGGTCTTGGTGCGCACCCGCAAGCATGTATTGCTTTATGACGCAGGCCCGCGCTACAGCCTGGACAGCGACGCCGGCCAGCGCGTGCTCGTGCCCATGCTGCAAGCCGGGGTGACGCGCCTGGACCGCCTGATGCTGAGCCACCGCGACACCGACCACGTGGGCGGCGCGGCCAGTGTGCTGGCGATGCAACCGCAAGCTGAGGTATGGAGTTCGCTGGAGGCTGGGCACCTATTGCTGCAAGGACGGACAAGCACGCGCTGCCAGGCCGGGCAAAGCTGGGACTGGGACGGTGTGCGCTTTAGCGTGCTGCATCCCGCCCCTGAGGCCTATAGCGCGCAGGCTGCGCCTAAGCCCAATACCCTGTCTTGCGTGTTGCGTGTGCAGGCCGGGGCTGTGGCTGAAACTGCTGATCCTGATGCGCAAGTCGCGCTAGTTGGCGTACAGGGGACGCAGCAACAAGGCAGTGCTTTATTGGCAGGCGATATTGAGCAGGCGCAGGAAGCGCAGTTGTTGGCACGGGCTGCCGCCAGCCCATCGCATGCGGCCCTCGGTGCAGACCTGCTGCTGGTGCCGCACCACGGCAGCAAAACTTCAAGCAGTGCGCAGTTCCTAGCGGCAGTGCATCCGCAAACCGTTGTGGCGCAGGCGGGCTACCGCAACCGCTATGGGCATCCGGCACCAGTGGTACTGCAGCGCTATGCCGACCTGGCCCAAAGCTATGCGCCGGGTACACCGCTGCAATGGGTGGACACGCCGCATTGCGGCGCCTTTTTATGGCAGTCTTGGCAGCCTGCCAACAGCCAGTGTGCGCGCAAGGTTTTGCAGCGCTATTGGCACCATCGCGTGCCTTGAGCTGCGCGCAGCCCAGCGGTCTAGGGAAGGTTTGCAGTACCC
>JAEMRG010000256.1:535-3229 GCA_016463455.1 Rhodoferax sp. | reverse complement strand
ACATGGAGGGGGGCATTGCGGTCATGGCGGGCTATCCTTTGATCGGGGAAGTAAGGGGGTGAGCTATTGATTTTACGGGGCCGCGTCCGCCAAGGCTTGGAGCGGTCTGTCTAGGCGCCAACGGGCCAGCTTGCCGCCCTGAAATTGGCACTCCACAAAAGACTGCCCGGTGTCCGTCCAGCGAAAGACCTCGGGCTGCTCGCCCGCAGGGCTGCGCAGTTCGCCCAGGGATCGGGTCAGCGCGACCACCTGCATCAAAGACACGCCCGCATGCAGCCGGGCGTTGAGCATGACGCTGCTATCCACATGCCCTTTGGGCCGGTTGGCAGCACGCCGCAAGACTTGCAGCATGCGCGTGAAATGCAAGAGTATCCACATGACCAAAGCACCTGCGGCCCCGGCAACGCCGGGCCAGCCATACCAGTGGTAGCCCATGACCAGCAAGGCCACGGCGCCCAAGCGCACCGCTATCGTTTGCACCCTAAAGTAATTCATAGCCGGGATTCTCGCAGCAGTCGTTTCTGACATGACCCGCGTCGTAAGTGCAGCCGCTGGCGCTCACAAAGCGCAAGGCGCCGCGCTACAGTGCGCATATTGCTGCCCAACTCAGAAAGAAACTATGTCAAGCCATTTGCATCAACGCGTACTGATTACCGCCGCCGCATCGGGCATTGGCCTGGCAATGGCCGACGCCTTTATGGCCGCTGGCGCCAAGGTCTATATCTGTGACCTCGACGCCGCCGCCCTGGACGCAGCGCTGGCCAGCCGCCCGGCCTTGGCGGGCCAGGTCTGCGATGTCAGCGACGAGGCGCAAGTGGCCGCTTTTTTTGCGGCCGCCACGGCGTATCTGCAAGGGCTGGATATTTTGGTCAGCAACGCCGGAGTCGCCGGCCCGACGGCCAACCTGGAAGACATTAGCCTGGCCGATTGGCGCAAGTGCCTGGCGGTGAATCTGGACTCAGCTTTTTTATGCGCCCGCGCCGCGGCTCCGCTATTGCGCGCCCAGGGCAGCGGCTCGATGATTTTGATGTCCTCGACCGCCGGTTTATTCGGCTTCCCGCGTCGCAGTCCCTACGCTTCGGCGAAATGGGCGATCCGTGGCCTGACGCGCACCTTGGCGCAAGAGCTGGGGCCTGCCGGGGTACGGGTCAATTGCATTTGTCCGGGCTCGGTCAGCGGCGAGCGCATAGACCGCGTGATTGCTGCCGAAGCCCAGAAAACCGGCCGCAGTGAAGACGCGGTGCGCGCTGAGATGACACAGATTTCCTCGCTCAAATCCTTTATTTCGCCGCAAGATATTGCCAGCATGGCCTTGTTCATCACCTCCAGCGCAGGCGCGCGCATTTCCGGTCAGGACTTGGCGGTGGACGGCCACACGGAAACCTTGTGAGTCACCACCCCTATAGGAACAATCCCTGACCGCACACCGCCATGAAAATCCAGCAGCTCGAAACCTTTAGCGATGAATTTGTTTGCTTTGTCAAACTAAGCACCGACAGCGGGCAGGTCGGCTGGGGCCAAACCTCGACCTATAACGCCGACATCAGCGCCACGATTTTTCATCGCCAGGTGGCGCCCTGGGCGCTGGGCGCGGATGCGCTGGACATCGACGGCATCTTGCAAACCATCTGGGAAAAAGAGCATAAATACCCGGGTAGCTACCGCTGCCGCGCCATGGCCGGTTTGGACACCGCGATGTGGGATTTGCGCGGCAAGATCGAAGGCAAGCCGGTGGTGGAATTGCTGGGTGGAAAACCCAAGGCTTTGCGTGCCTATGCCTCTTCCATGAAGCGCGACATCACGCCCCAGGACGAAGCGGCGCGTTTTGTGAAATTGCGCGATGAACTCGGCTTTGACGCCTTCAAGTGGCGCGTCGCTGCCGAGTGCGGGCGCGATGTGGACGAATGGCCGGGCCGCACCGAAGCGGTGGTGCCGGTGGTGGCGCGCGCTTTGGGCGATGGCGTGGCCAAGCTGGTTGATGCCAATAGCGGGTTTTCGCCGGCCCGCGCTATCGCTGTGGGCCGCATGTTGGAGGCCGAAGGCATCAGCCATTTTGAAGAGCCCTGCCCGTACTGGGAGTTTGATCAAACGCGCGAGGTGACGCAGGCCTTGTCGCTGGATGTGACCGGCGGCGAGCAGGACTGGGACTTACCCACCTGGCAGCGCATGCTGGACCAGCAAGTAGTGGACATTGTGCAACCCGATGTGATGTACATGGGCGGCTTGACACGCACCCTGGCCGTCGCCCGCATGGCCGCCGAGCGCGGCATCGCCTGCACGCCGCACAGCGCCAATTTATCTTTGGTGACGATGTGCACCATGCATTTATTAGGCGCGATTCCCAATGCCGGCAAATACCTGGAGTTGTCCATCGAAGGCCCGGACTATTACCCCTGGCAACAGGAACTGTTTTTAGGCGATCCTTATGCCGTTCGCGACGGCAAGGTACAAATACCTTTTGAGCCCGGTTGGGGTGTGCAAATCAATCCGGCTTGGCTGGCGCGGGCGACTTACCAATCGAGCGTGCGCAAGTCCTGAGCCCGAGTCCGCGCAGGCCGGGGCCGGGCTCCTCACAACGCAGGCTAATCGTTCGTCGCCCGGCCCCGGCCTGCGTAGCCTCTGCGAAAAGGCTGGTGGGGGCGCGGTACATAAAGATCGCGGCAAATACGGGTGTTAAGGTGAACGCTTCAACAG
>JAEMRG010000256.1:0-525 GCA_016463455.1 Rhodoferax sp. | reverse complement strand
GCCCGGCCCCGGCCTGCGCGGACTCTGCGAAGTAGCGTATCTGTTATTGGGGCGCGGGTGACGCCTAATTAGCCCCAGCCGCGAACAATCTGTAGCGCCTCTTCCACGCGTTCGACCGCATGCACCGCCATGCCCTCCATCGGCTTTTTGGGCGCGTTGGCCTTGGGCACGATGGCCTGCGTAAAGCCCAGTTTGGCCGCTTCGCGCAAGCGCTCTTGGCCGCGCGGCGCCGGGCGTACTTCTCCGGCCAGGCCTACTTCGCCAAAGGCAATAAAGCCTTTGGGCAGTGCTTTGCCCCGCAGCGATGAGCTGATGGCCAGCATGACGGCCAGGTCGGCCGCAGGCTCGGCAATGCGCACACCGCCTACGGCATTGATAAATACGTCCTGGTCCATGCAGGCCACGCCGGCATGGCGGTGCAGCACGGCCAGCAGCATGGCCAAACGGTCCCGGTCCAGCCCGACGGACAGGCGCCTGGGGCTGGGCCCGCCGCTGTCGACCAGGGCCTGAATCTCCACGAGCAAG
>JAEMRG010000032.1 GCA_016463455.1 Rhodoferax sp. | reverse complement strand
AAACCAGCGCATGTGATAGACCTGCGCCTGGCTGGAGCCCCACATCATGAAGCGGTCTTCATCGGCTTTGGCGATAGTGAAGTCGCCAATGATCTTGCCCTGGTGGTTCAGCATGGGGCAGAGCTGCAAACGGCCCTTTTTGGGCAAAGTGTTGGTCATCAGGCCTTGCAGCCATGCCTCGGCGCCAGGGCCGCTTATCTCGTATTTGGCAAAGTTGGCCACCTCGGTCACGCCTACTGCTTCGCGCACTGCTTTGCACTCGGCTTTGATGGGTTCAAAGTCGTTGGAGCGGTGGAAGGACACGATGTCTTTGGCCTCGGTGCCTTTGGGGGCAAACCACAGAGGCGTTTCCATGCCCCAGGAATCGCCCATCACCGCGCCTTGTTCGATAAATTTGTCGTACAGGGGCGTGGTTTGCAGAGGCCTGCCTGCCGGCAGTTCCTCATTGGGGAAGCGAATGCGGAATCGGCGCGAATAGTTTTCGCGCACTTTGGCATTGGTGTAGGTGCGTGTCGCCCAGTCGCCGTAGCGCGCCACGTCCATACCCCATATGTCAAAACCTGGGTCGCCATCGACCATCCAGTTGGACAGCGCTAGGCCCACACCGCCGCCCTGGCTGAAGCCAGCCATTACGCCGCACGCGCTCCAAAAGTTGGTGCGCCCCTGCACCGGGCCGACCAGCGGATTGCCATCGGGCGCGAAAGTGAAAGGCCCGTTGATCACGCGCTTGATGCCCGCATGCTCCAGCGTGGGGAAATGCTTGAAGGCGATTTCCAGCGAGGGTGCAATGCGGTCCAGATCGGGCTGCAGCAGTTCCTGGCCAAAGCTCCAGGGCGTGGTCTTGGTAGACCAGGGCTTGCCCGCTTGCTCGTACACGCCCAGCACCATGCCTTTGCCCTCCTGGCGCAAATAGCTCTCTGCGCCGAAGTCGATGACGTGGCCGATCTCTTTACCGGCACTTTTGTTAAAGGCTTCCACTTCCGGGATGTCATCGGTGACCAAATACATATGTTCCATGGCCAGCACCGGTAGCTCGATGCCGACCATGCGGCCCACCTCACGCGCCCACAGGCCGCCTGCGTTGACCACATGTTCGCACTCGACCACGCCCTTGTTGGTGATCACGCGCCAGGTACCGTCAGGCTTTTGTTCCAGGCTTTCCACCTTGGTTTGCACTTCGATGGTGGCGCCTCCCAAGCGCGCCGCTTTGGCGTAGGCATAGGTCGTGCCGCTGGGATCCAGGTGGCCTTCGTTGGGGTCCAGCAGCGCGCCTAAGAAGTATTTTTCTTCAATGAAGGGAAAGTAATTCAGGGCTTCTTTGATCGAAATAATTTCGGTCTCCATGCCCAGGTAGCGGCCGCGGGCCACCGTCATTTTCAAAAACTCCATGCGCTCAGGCGTGTCGGCCAGCATGATGCCGGGCGATTTGTGCAGGCCGCAAGACTGGCCCGAGATGCGTTCCAGCTCTTCGTAGAGGCTGACGGTGTAGCTCTGCAGCATGGCTACATTGGGGTCCCCATTGAGCGTGTGAAAGCCCCCGGCGGCATGCCAGGTGGAGCCCGAGGTCAGCTGGTCGCGCTCGAGCAGCATCACATCGCTCCAGCCTTTTTTGGTCAGGTGGTAAAGCACCGAACACCCGACCACACCGCCACCGATGATGACTACACGTGCTGTTGTTTTCATGTCTACAAGTCCCTTTTTCCGGAAAAAAATTAAAAATCAGTAGGTGCGCCGCCCTGGGACTTGCGCAGGCTGACAAAAGCATCGAGCTCTTCTTCGATGGCCGCGTCCATAGGCGGGCGCTCGTAGGCTTCGAGTTCTTTTTGCCAAACGGCATTGGCTTTTTGGTAGGCCGTTGGGCGGCCCCCTTCGTCCCAAGATTCGTAGTTGCGCCAATCCGAAATAATCGGCGAATAAAAGGCCGTCTCAAAACGCTCCAGCGTATGCGCAGTGCCAAAGTAGTGGCCGCCGGGGCCGACATCGCGCACTGCGTCTAGCGCCAGTCCGGCCGGGCTGACATCGAGCGGCGTAAGGAACTCGGCCACCATTTGCAAAAGGTCGCAGTCGAGGATAAATTTTTCAAACGAGGCAGTCAGGCCACCTTCCATCCAGCCGGCGCTGTGCATGATGAAGTTACCGCCGGCCTGGGTGAGTGCCCACAAAGAAAACACCGATTCATAAGCCGCTTGCGCGTCTACCGTATTGGCGGCATTCACATTCGAGGTGCGGTAGGGGATACCGTATTTGCGGCACAGTTGTCCGCCCACCAACACCGCCTTCATGTACTCGGGCGTGCCAAAGGCAGGCGCGCCGCTTTTCATATCGACATTGGAGGTAAAGCCGCCATAGACCACCGGCGCGCCTGGGCGGACCATTTGCGTGAACGCGATGCCGGCCAGGGCCTCGGCGTTTTGCTGGGCCAGCGCGCCGGCTATTGTCACCGGCGCCATGGCCCCGGCCAGCGTGAAAGGCGTGAGCATGATGATCTGGTTGCGCGAGGACATTTCCAAAATGCCTTGCAACATGGGCGTGTCTAGGCGCAGCGGAGAAGAGCTATTGATGATGGAAAACAGCGATGGCTCGCGCTCCAACTGCTCGTTGCTGATGCCGCGCACGATGCGCACCATCTCCAGCGCATCCTGGTTGCGCTCTTTGCCCAGCGAGTAGGCGTGAAACGCTTTGTCGGTGAGTTTGGCAATATCGGACAAACAGTCCAGATGGCGCACCGAGGCATGCAAGTCCACCGGCTCGACCGGATAGCCGCCGGTGCAATGGATGATGTCGTAACGCTGCGCCAGTTTCACCAGATTACGAAAGTCCTGCTGGTTGCCTGCGCGCCGCCCGCCTTGCATGTCCGAGCAGTTGGGCGGGCTGGCTACTTGCGCAAAGGCCAGGTTCTTGCCGCCGATGCGGATATTGCGCTCGGGGTTGCGCGCATGCAGGGTGAATTCGGAGGGGCAAGATTTGATGGTCTCCAAAATCAGGTGGCGGTCAAAGCGCACGCGCTCGGAGCCTTCGCGCACATCGGCACCGGCTTTTTTCAAAATCTCGCGCGCTCCGGGGTGCATGAAGTCCATGCCCATTTCTTCCAAAATGGTGAGCGAGGCGTTATGGATCGCTTCCAATTCGTCTTCTGACACCATGGGTGTGGGCGGCAGGCGGTGCTTGAGATTGCGGTATTGGGTGGTGGGGGGTGCAACGCGGACGGTGCCGCTGCCGCGGCCCGCGCGACGTCGTGCCGGCGAGCTAGGCGCTGTTGCTTCTGCTGTCATGTGGGGTGTCTCCGCGTAAAACCGATGCAGGAATGTGCTTTCACTGGCCGGATCGAGATGCCATGCGGGCGGCGACCGAACCAGTGGCGCAATTCTATGCAGTTCACCCTGCGTAAACCGTTTGTGCCGCCCCGTGTGCCACAGGAGCGCGCTGCCTGTTCATGCCCTTAACAAGCCATTGCCATGGCCGTTGCGCCACTTACCTACACCCCGCGCTTAGAGGGAAAACGCCTTGTATTGAGGTCTGTTCAGGCGGTGTGGAGAATCGCATCTTGCCGCGATGGGGTCATTGGGAGGCGCAATTTTATAAATTGCCCAATCGCAGCGCGTACACAATGCGCCAACTTGGTAATGCGATTTCTGCCGGAGTGCCCCTATGACAGACGAGGATAAATTTGAAGCGCGCGCCCAGCGCATGCTCACTCGCTGGGCCGGCCAGCGCATGCCGGTCAGCCGCCGCCAAACTGTCGAGGGCGAAGTGCTGCGCCATGCGCCGCCCAGCGTGGGCGCGCTCGATACTGCGCTGCAGGTCTATCACGAACCGGCCAAGGCCTTGCCGGTGCTCACTAGCTGCGATGTGCTGGTGGTGGGCGCAGGGCCGGCGGGCATATCAGCGGCCCTGGCCGCGCGCCGTGCCGGTGCTGACACGGTGCTGCTGGAGCGCTTTGGCTGCCTGGGTGGCGTGATCACCACCGTGGGCATGGAAACCCTGGCCTGGTACCGCTACGAAGGTACGGTAGAAGGCGAGGGCATTGGCGTCGAAATGGAGCGTATTGCGGCGCAAATGGGCGGCTCGATCAAATGGCCGTACAACGACAGCCAGTGCCTGGATGCAGATTTTTTCAAGGTGGTGGCCGACCGCCTGATTACTGAAGCTGGGGTGCGGCCTATCTTGCACTGCCTGGCGGTAGATGTCATTTTTGAAGACGATGGCAAGCGCTTGCGTGGCATTGTGACCGAGAGCAAATCGGGCCGCCAGGTGGTGTTAGCCAAGCGTATCGTGGACTGCTCGGGCGATGCGGATATCGCCCATCTGGCGGGCGCCAGCTACCGTAAAACGCCCAAGGACAAGATGCTGGGCATGACCACGGTATTTAACGCATCAGGCGTGGATACGCAGGCGTTTTTGGACTACACCGAAAGCCAGCCCGCCACCTATGCTGATTGGAGCCGCACCTGGGCGCAGGAGACCACCGGAAAAGAAGACACGCTGCGCAGCCCGTATCTGGACAAAGAATTTGATACCGCCCGCGAGCTCGGGGTGATACCGGTCGATAGCACCAACATCGGCGGTTCTTGGTCCGCTTTAACGCCTGCCGGTGAGGCCACCAATTTGAACTTGGCCCATATGTACGGCTTTGACCCGACCGATGTGATGGACCTGACGCGCGCCGAAATGCAAGGCCGCCAGGATGCGCTGCATGCTTTGGTGGCGCTCAAAAAAGTGGTGCCCGGCTTTGAGAACGCCAAGCTGCGCAACTTTGGCATGACTTTGGGCGTGCGCGATTCGCGCAAGATTATTGGCCGCTACAACTTATGCAGCGAGGACGTGCGCAGCCAGGCCAAATTTGCTGACAGTATCGGTATTTTTCCGGAGTTCATCGACGGCTACAACATCCTTATTTTGCCCACCACCGGGCGCTATTTCGAGGTGCCTTACGGCTGCATGGTGCCCTTGGAAGTGGACAATCTCTTGGTCGCCGGGCGCTGTGTGGCCGGGGATATGGTCTCGCATGCCGCTATGCGCAATATGATGGCCTGCACCGTGACGGGACAGGGCGCCGGCGTTGCCGCTGCGGTGTCGATACAGCAGGACAAAAGCACCGCCCACGTGGACATGGAGGGTGTGCAGGCGGAACTGCAGCGCCAGGGTGTGCGCATGCATTAAGACCGCTAGCCATGCGTTGCGCGGGCCCATAAAAAAAGCCGGTTTCACCGGCTTTTTTTATGGGCGAAAGCTAGGTGCGAATTGCTTCGCACCGCTTCCATCACGAAAGGTGCTTGCCAATCAGGCCCGCCATTTCGAACATCGTGACTTGCGCTTTGCCAAACACTTCTTTGAGTTTGGCGTCTGCATTGATGTTGCGCTTGTTGGTGGCGTCTTGCAGTTTTTGTTTCTTGATGTAAACCCACAGCTGCTTGACCACTTCGGTACGTGCCAAGGGCTTGGCACCCACCACGGCAGCCAATGCGGCGCTCGGGGTCAGGGGTTTCATGAATGCGGCGTTCACAGCGCGCTTTTTGGCCGGGGCCGCTTTCTTTGCGGCTGGAGCGGATTTTGTAATTGCCTTTTTTGCGGGAGCCGCTTTTTTTGCGGGCGCTGTTTTTGCAGTAGCCATTGTGAGGTGGTCCTTCAGGGGGTTAGTTGATTGCCAACGATAAACTTTACGTCCGGCAAGTGGATGCTACTGGAGAAACTGGCGCTTTCCAAGAGGGGAAAACGAAATTTTTGCAGTAGGGCACTTTATTTCGACCTATTTTTAAACTACACCCAGCCTTTTTCGTGGCTGTCAAAGCGAGAATTTCATGACCAAGCCCATTCCCACCGCCGACCTGTGTGATGTATTTATGCGTCGGGGGCAAACTGATTTTGCGGTTTTACCGCCGGTATTCACGCACTTTGGCGGTCGCAAAGCTTTTTGCGGGCCAGTGCGCACGGTGAAGTGTTTTGAGGACAATTCCATGGTCAAGGAGGCGCTCGAAGAATCCGGTTGGGTCGATACCGCACTGGGCCGCGTAGCGCAGGTTTTGGTGGTTGATGGCGGCGCGTCGATGCGCCGGGCGCTGGTAGGGGGCAATATTGCCGAGATGGCAGCGCGCAATGGCTGGGCTGGTGTGCTGGTCGATGGTTGCGTGCGTGATGTGCATGAATTGGCGGCCTGTGAGCTCGGCATTTGCGCGTTGGCGCTCATGCCTTTGCCCACGGAAAAACGCCAGACCGGGCAGCGTGATGTCGCAGTGCAGGTGCAAGGTGTGGGCATCACACCGGGGCAATGGTTGTATGCCGATGAAGACGGTGTTTTGCTTTGCCATCAGGCTTGGTCCGATTGATGCATCTTGGGTCCGGGTAGGGTGGCCAGCAGAAGGCTTATGAGTGCCAGTACGAAGGCGATGGCCTGCACCTGCGTGAATTGTTCGCCAAAGCCAAGGGTGCCGATAGCGGCAGTGGCCAGCGGCAACATCACGGTAAAGACGCCCGCTTGGGTTGCCGGGATGGTTTTAAGCCCCGTCATCCATAACCACACGACCCATACGCTGGCCGCGAGCGCATAAAAAACCAGCAACAGCCACCATTGCACCTGGACCGCACCAAAGTCAAAGTGCCAAGCCAGGTAGAGGCCCGCTGGGGTGGAGAGTGCAAAACCATTGAGGTTAATCAGCGCCGCAATGCGCTTGGGACTGACGGTGGCTGAAAGGCGTTTGCCAATAACCACATAGGCGGCTTCACACAGCACAGCACCAAATAAAAGCAGGTTTCCCCACAGAGCGTGCGGATGGTCCAGGGGCGCTTGTGCAAGCCCCTGGGTCGCTGCTGCGGGCGCTGCACGGGCCAGGGCCAGCAGCGCGATTCCGAGCACCGCCAGCGCCACGGCGGCCCAAATGCGCCAGCCAATCCGCTCTTTAAGGAAGTACCACCCCATCAGCGCCGAGGCCGCGGGAATAGCGGACAGGATGACGCCCGCTGACAGGGTACTGGTCATGCTCACCCCAAACAGCATGCAGATGGAAAACATGAAATTACCCAGGAAGGACTCCAGGAATAAAAAGCCCCAGGTGCGCCGGTCCAAGGGTCCTTCGTCAGGCGGCTTTTTTAGCCAAGCCATCATGGCGATGGCGGCAATGCCAAAACGCAACCAGGCCAGCAAAAACACGGGCAAGATGGCCACCAAGGGCTTGGACAGGGCCACATAGCTTCCAACCAGCGTCATGCTGAGCGCAAGGCTGGCATAGGCCAGGAGTTTTTGGAATCGGTGGGTCACGCGGTGAGCAGGGCGGGTGTCATGGGCAAAGTGTCGCCAGCGCAGCGGGGCCCAAGGGCATTAGAGCCCTCGGCGGTTACCATGCCGACGACAGGAGGTTAACCGATGAGTACGGCTAAGTTTGCATACGCGAGCAACACTAATTTTTTCCTTGCCAGTGAGGCACTCACTGCGCAACCCTTTGCGATTGTGGGCGTTCCCTTTGATGGGGCGGTGACCAACCGCCCCGGCGCCCGCTTTGGCCCGCAAGAAATTCGCCGTGCCAGCCTGATGCTGTGCGACGGTATCCATCCGCATTTCGAAGTTTCGCCCTTGGGCATGGTGGGCGACGCCGGCGACATGGCCTTGCCCAACGCCAGCGCACTAACCGACGTGCGCCGCTGCATCCAAGAGCAGGCGGCGCCCCTTTTTGCCAAGCACCATTGCATTTTTTTGGGCGGTGACCATTCCGTGACTTTGCCGCTGCTGCGCGCGGCCAAGGCGCGTTTTGGGCCATTGGCCTTGGTGCATTTTGATGCCCATTGCGACACCTGGAGTGACCATTTCGGCGAGCCCTCGGGCCACGGCACTTGGACTTATGAGGCCATCCAGGAAGGCTTGGTAAGTCCGCGCCATACGGTGCAAATTGGCTTGCGCTCTTCGGGTGCGCGCGCTGCGCGCCAGTATGTGGCGGACCAGGGTGGCCTGATCTTCACCGCCCGCGAAATGCGCGGCCTGGACGGCCCCGCATTGAACCCCTTGATCACCCAGGTGCGTGAGCGCCTGGGCAGCATGCCGGTGTACCTGACGCTGGATATCGATTGCCTGGATCCGGCGTTTGCCCCGGGCACCGGCACCCCGGAGCCCGGCGGATTGACCAGCAGCCAATTGCTGACTTGGCTGGAAGCGCTGGTTACGCTGCAATGCGTGGCCATGGATTGCGTGGAGGTAGCACCGGCCTATGACCACGCCGAAATGACCAGCCATGCGGCGGCCACCATGGTCTGGACCTATTTGTCCGGGCAAGTGGCTAAGCGCTTGGCCACGGGCTGACTGCGCAATTTTTCCATTCCGCGCGAAAACAAGTAGTTTTTATGGGCTCGCTGCTGCAATCGGACACGCAACTCAATCGGCAAAGCTATTACGAAGCCAGCGTGACCCGGCCTGCGCTGCTGGCGCCCTTGGCCGGCGAACTGCATACCGATGTGGTGGTGGTGGGCGCCGGGTTTGCTGGTTTGTCGGCGGCGATTGAGTTAGTTCAGCGCGGCTTCAAGGTGGCGGTGCTGGAGGCCGACCGGGTGTGCAGCGGGGCTTCGGGGCGCAACGGTGGTCAGGTCATCGTGGGCTACGCCAGCGGGCAACCGGAGTTGGAGCAGCAGTTGGGCATGCAGGCGGCGCGCCAGATGTGGGACATGTCGCTAGAGGCCATTGACCTGATGGATGCGCGCATCGCCCAATGGGACATACCCTGCGAGCGTAAAAATGGCTATTTGTATGTAGCCGACAGCCCGCGCCAAGCGCGTGCGCTCGATGCCGAAATGGACCTCATGGACAAGCGCTACGGTCTGCCCACCGAGCGTGCCTACGGTGCGCAGGTACGCGCCATGATCGACAGCCCGCGCTATGCGGCCTGCGCCTATGAAAAGCGCTCCGGCCATGTGCATCCGCTGCAATACGGGTTGGGCTTGGCCCGCGCCGCCTTGGCGCTGGGCGTGCAGATGTACGAAAAAACCGCCGCGCTGACCCTGGATCAGGATGCCGGGGTGGTGCTGCGCACCGCTAAGGGCCAGGTTCGGGCGCGTTACGCCTTGCTAGCGGGCAATTGCACTTTGCCCGCCTTCGGGCCGCAACTGGCCCCCTCGATTGCGCCGCGCATCATGCCAGTGGGCACCTATGTCGTCGCGACTGCGCCCTTGGACCCGGCCCTGGTGCAGACGCTCATACCCAGCGGCGCGGCCGCCTGTGACAACAACGTGGTGCTGGACTATTTCCGCTTTAGCCAGGATGCGCGACTGCTATTTGGCGGGCGCGTCAGCTATTCCAGCCGCACGCCGGCGGGTTTACAACAGCGTATGGCGGCCCGCCTGGCCACGGTATTTCCGCAGTTGCGCAATGCGCCGATTGAATTTACCTGGGGCGGTTTTGTCGATATCAGCATGAACCGCGCGCCGGATTTCGGACGGCTGGGTGAAAACGTGTATTACTTGCAAGGCTTTAGCGGCCACGGCGTGGCCCTGACGGGGCTGGCCGGCCAACTGGTGGCCCAGGCCATCGCTGGTGAGGCGATGCGCTTTGAGCTGTTTTCGCGCCTGAAACACCGTGACTTCCCCGGCGGTGCCCTGTTGCGCACCCCCAGCCTGGTGCTAGGCATGCTATACCATCAATTACGCAGTTATTTTTAGCGCTTGCGCGTGCGTGCACAATGGGGGTGAGCGCAGCACCTTGCTTTTCGGGAGTCGCCGGCCTGAGCCGGTAAATATAAATAGAGCTTATGAACACATCAAAAAACATGTCTTTTAACGACCTGGAACAGTGGTTGAACGAACGCCGCGTGACCGAGGTCGAATGCCTGGTTCCCGACTTAACTGGCGTGGCACGTGGAAAAATTTTGCCGCGCGCCAAATTCACCGAAGACCGGGGCATGCGCCTGCCCCAGTCGATTGTCGCCATGGGCGTTACGGGCGAGTTTCCCGAAAGTGGCCCTTACTACGATGTGATCGAACCGACGGACCGGGATATGCAATTGCGCCCTGACCCGTCCACCGTGCGCATCGTGCCCTGGGCGACCGACCCGACAGCGCAGGTGATTCATGACTGCTTTGACCACCAGGGCAAGTTGGTGCCTTTTGCACCGCGCAGTGTGTTGCGCAAAGTCTGTGATTTGTTTACTGCCGAGGGGCTCAAGCCTATTGTGGCGCCGGAGTTAGAGTTTTACCTGACCGCACGCAACACCGACCCCAATACCTTGCTCAAAGCGCCTATAGGCCGCAGCGGTCGCGCCGAGACTTCGCGTCAGGCCTATAGCATCGACGCGGTCAATGAGTTCGATCCGCTGTTTGAAGAAATTTACGACTATTGCGAGAAGATGGAACTCAACGTGGACACCTTGATCCACGAAGTCGGTGCCGGGCAAATGGAAATCAATTTTTTCCACAACGAACCACTGGGCCTGGCCGACGAGGTGTTTTTCTTCAAGCGTACCGTGCGCGAAGCGGCTTTGCGCCACGAAATGTACGCTACCTTCATGGCCAAACCCATTGCCGGTGAGCCGGGCAGCGCTATGCATGTGCACCAGAGTTTGGTCGATATGCAGACTGGTAAAAACGTTTTCAGTAAAGAGGACGGTAGCGCCTCGGAAATGTTTATGTATTACATCGGCGGTCTGCAGCGCTATATACCGGCGGCCATGGCCCTGGTGGCACCCTATGTGAACAGCTACCGGCGTTTAACCCGCCATTCGGCAGCGCCGATCAATATCGAATGGGGCTATGACAACCGCTCGGTAGGCATACGCTCACCCATTTCCGAGCCATCGGCGCGCCGGGTGGAAAACCGGGTGATCGGCTCGGACGCCAATCCCTATGTCGCCATGGCGATGACCCTGGCTTGCGGTTACCTGGGCATCAAGAACAAGATTGCCCCCAAGCCCGAAATGAAGGGTGACGCCTACTTGTCACCCTACGCGCTGCCGCGCAGCCTGGGCGAGGCGCTGGACTGGTTGCGCCGCGAGTCGGACTTGCACGAGGTGCTGGGCAAAGAGTTCATCACCGTGTACTCCGAAATCAAAGAGCTTGAATTCGAAGAGTTCATGAAGGTGATTTCCCCTTGGGAGCGCGAGCATTTGCTGTTACATGTCTAGGCCGCCGCCTGCCACCAGGTCGCTGCTGGATGTTTGATTCTGATCCAACCTTGTCCCGATACATTTTATGAATTCACTCGTCGATACCAGCCACATCCAAGCGCTAGACAGCGCGCATTTTTTGCATCCTTTTACCGATTTCAAAGCGCTCAATGCGCGTGGGGCCCGGGTGATGACAGAGGCCAAAGACATTTATGTCTGGGACTCTGAAGGCAATCGCGTCTTGGACGCCATGAGCGGTTTGTGGTGCGTCAACGTCGGCTATGGCCGCAAAGCATTGGCCGATGCAGCGCATGCGCAAATGCTCAAGCTGCCTTACTACAACAGTTTTTTCCAGACCACCAATGTGCCCGCCGCGACCCTTGCGGCGCGCCTGGCCTCGCTGGCGCCTACGGTGGGGGGGCGCAGTTTTCAGCATGTGTTTTATTCGTCTAGCGGCAGCGAGAGCAATGACTCCAATGTGCGCATGGTGCGCCGCTACTGGGATTTGCTGGGACAGCCCGAGCGCAAGGTCATCATCAGCCGTACCAATGCCTACCACGGCAGCACCATGGCTGGTGCCTCCTTGGGCGGCATGAGCGGCATGCATGCGCAAGGCGATTTACCCATCCCCAATATCAGCCATATCGGGCAGCCCTATTTTTTCGAGAACGGGCAGCCCGGTGAGTCCGCGGATGATTTCGGTATCCGTGCGGCCGGCTGGTTGGAAGAGCGCATCTTGGCCCTAGGCGCCCACAAGGTAGCCGCTTTTATCGCCGAGCCGGTGCAGGGCGCCGGCGGCGTGATCATCCCGCCAGCCACGTACTGGCCTGAGATCCAGCGCATCGTGGACAAATACGGCATCTTGCTGATTAGCGATGAGGTGATCTGCGCCTTTGGCCGCCTGGGCCACTGGTTTGCGTACGAAAAATTTGGCTATCGGCCCGACCTGATTACCTTTGCCAAGGCCGTGACCAGCGGCTACATCCCGCTGGGCGGTGTGATGGTGGGCGACCGCGTGGCCAAGGTCTTGATAGAGCAGGGCGGGGAGTTCAACCACGGCTATACCTACAGCGGCCATCCGGTGGCCTGCGCGGTGGCGCTGGCTAACCTGGATATTTTGGAAAGCGAAAACTTGGTGGGCCGGGTGCGTGACGATACAGGCCCCTACTTGGCCGCGCAGTTTGCGACGCTGCTCGATCACCCCTTGGTGGGCCAGGCCGAAACCTGCGGCCTGATGGCCGGCTTGGTGTTGGTCAAGGACAAGGCTTCCAACACCCTTTTTCCCGCAGATCTTTCAGTGGGCATGGTGTGCCGAGGGCATTGCTTTGCCAATGGCTTGATCATGCGCGCCGTGGGCGACCGTATGATTATCGCGCCACCCCTGACCATCACCCATGCACAAATCGATGAAATGATGGGTTTGATCCGCCTAGCCTTGGATAAAACCCTGGCCGATGCCCTGCGATCGGGCTGGCTTGATGCAAACCTATAATTTACTTTTTCCGCCGCCTCGCGCGTTGACCGCGTGAAGCTCCTCTTGTTTTTCAACGGCCCTTTATTGGAGGTTTTCTCGATGTCCAAATACGTTTTTAGCCTGACCCTGGTGGCGCTGGTACTTGCCGCTTGCGGTAAAAAAGAAGAAGCAGCGCCCGCACCTGCGCCCGCGGCCAGTGCCCCGGCGGAGGAGAAAGTCCTCAATATTTACAACTGGCCGGACTACGTCCCCGAGGGCATGATCGCCGCTTTCGAAAAAGAAACCG
>JAEMRG010000255.1 GCA_016463455.1 Rhodoferax sp. | reverse complement strand
TTGCACAATAATGCAATGAACATCTGGACCTATCGCCGACCATTCTCCGTGCAAGGCTACGCTTTCAACGTGCTCATTGAGGCAGGTTTCACAGGATGGCGTAGCAGACTCATGCTCGGGCTTCAGGAACTTGTCATTGACCAAACTGTTCTCTTGGGTGCCGCCCTCGATTGTCGCAACCACAGGCTATGCCACACACTGCCAGATGGCTCGATGCTCGAAGTAGAGATTGGCTATCTCAATTGGTTCAACACAGGTATCAAGGTGTGTATCAACGGCATTTTGGTCCACGAAAGTCATCCGGGAAGAGAGATCCTCTACCTCACTCGCGTGCGCAAGGAAATCTTGGGCGGCAAAAGCGAGCAACAGTTAAAGGAGCAGCGGCAGCGCGATGCGGCTCAGTGGGCGCTTAATCGCCCCTCACTCATTGTCGACATTGCTCTTGGCCTGCTGTTCTTTGCTGTCAGCAAGGTCACCGGTAACCTGACCACGGCGGCATTGGTTGGCGCAGTCGCGGGCCTGACGGTGGTGGTGGCGCAGCGCTTTGTGAAACTCGATTTGCTAGGCGGTCTGGCCATGTTTGGGGTGTTCACCTTGCTGCTATCTGCTGGGTTTTCCTTTTGGTTTCAGGATGAGCGCATGGTGCAACTCAAGGGCAGTATCTTGGGGGTACTCATCGCAAGCCTGATTTTGGGAGATGCGTTGTTCAATCGCGGGCGCTACTTTGGCGCACGTTTAGCCCGCTATCTCATTGGCATGACGGTGGATTCGCGCCGGCTAACCCTGGGCATCGCCATGCTTGGCTTGACCATGGCTGGGCTCAACCTTCTGGCGACGCATTGGCTGAGCAAGGATTCTTGGCTCATTTACACCACCTTTGTGGACGCGCCGCTGGCTATGGTATTGGGATTACTTGTCTTCAGATTTGCAAAGCAAGTGGATTAGTAGTCTTTTCAGCGCTGAGCGCCAACTGAACAAGTGCTCTGACCATCTTGCGCAAAATAAGCTGACGTTTATCATGTCAACCATAAAATCTCATCTTTCCCGCTCTCTCGTTTTCTCTGCCTTTTGCGCCTTAGCTTGCCTTAGCGCTTGGGAATAAACCGGCGAACCGAACGCAAGACCATGTACCTGCCCAGTCAATTCGATCCTAAAGACCCGCAAGTGGCGATCGACATCATGCAGGCCCATCCATTTGCCAGTTTGATTTCTACGGATGATGCGGGCTTGCCCTTTGTCACGCACCTGCCCGTACATTGGGAAGCGAAACCGGGGCAGGGCGCTGAACACGGGGTATTGCTCGGCCATTGCGCACGCGGCAACCCGCACTGGAAGTACCTGCAACAGCGCTCTCAAGCAGTGGTGACGTTCATGGGCCCGCATGCTTACATGTCGCCCAAGGTCTATCCGGATTTGGCCCGTGTGCCGACCTGGAATTACGTGGCGGTGCATTGTGTAGTCGAGGCTGAGGTGCTAGACGGACACGATGCCAAAGATGCTTTGCTCAAGCAACTGATTGCTGACCATGAGCCCGCCTATGCCGACCAGTGGCGTGGCTTGCCAGAGGATTACACCACGAAGATGCTTAGCGCCATCGTGGCGTTTTCATTAAAAATCAAGAGCATGCAGTGCAAAGTTAAAGTGAATCAGCATCGTCCTGAAGCGCATGCCCGCATGTTAGAAATATACGATGCGGGTGGCCCTGACGACCAGGCCTTGGGAGCCTGGATGCGCAAAATGGGCTTGACCGGGACCTCTCATTAGGGCTTTATCAATGGCCCAAATCCTGCCTGATGACACGCACTGGATGCGCCTGGCCCTAGAGCAAGCGGCTTTGGCTGCGCAAGCGGGCGAGGTGCCGGTCGGCGCGGTGGTGGTACACCAGGGGCAACTTATCGCCAGCGGCCATAACCGCTGCATTGCAGATAGCGACCCGACCGCCCATGCTGAAGTGGTGGCGCTGCGCGCTGCAGCGCTGGCCTTGGGCAATTACCGTCTGGAAGATTGCACGCTTTATGTGACGCTTGAGCCTTGCGCCATGTGCAGCGGCGCACTGATCAACGCCCGGCTTCAAAAAGTGGTTTTCGGGGCCAGCGACGTGCGCGCTGGAGCTGCCGGTTCGGTGCTGGATGTGTTTGCCGTGAAAGCCCTTAACCACCACACCCGCGTACAAGGCGGGTTGCTGGCACAGGAGTGCGCCGACATCTTGCGTGATTTTTTTAAGCCTAAGCGAGCCAATATGAGCCCTTTGCGTGAAGACACCCTGCGCACCCCTGAGGCACGGTTTGCCGATTTGCCGGACTATCCCTGGCCACCGAATTACTTGAGCGACTTGCCGGCATTGGACGGCTTGCGCATGCATTACTTGGATGAAGGCCCGAAAGACGCGCAACGCACGTACTTGTGCCTGCACGGCAACCCCGCCTGGAGCTATCTGTACCGCAAGATGATTCCAGTTTTTACTGGAGCAGGGCATCGGGTCGTAGCCCCCGACCTCATTGGCTTTGGCAAGAGCGACAAGCCGAAAAAAGACAGCGTCCACCAGTTTGACTTTCACCGCCAGGTATTGCTGGAGTTCGTGGAGCGCTTGGACTTGAAAAACATAGTTTTGGTCGTGCAGGACTGGGGCGGCATTTTTGGTCTGACATTGCCCATGGCCACGCCGCACCGATATGCTGGACTTTTGGCCATGAACACCCTGCTGGCCTGTGGCGATGAGCCGCTATCGTCTGGCTTTCTAGGGTGGCGGGCCTGGTGCGCGAAAAACCCCGAATTCGACGTAGGGCGGCTTTTTGCTCGAGGCAACAGCCACATGGAAGAGCCGGAGTGGCAAGCCTATAACGCGCCCTTTCCGGACGCTGGGCACCGTGCTGCTTTGCGCGTTTTTCCGAATATGGTGCCCGAATTCGCGGATAGCCCAGGTGCCGCGATTGCCTGCCAAGCCCGTGATTTCTGGCGCAACACGTGGGCAGGGCGCACTTTTATGGCCATCGGCCAGCAAGACCCAGTCCTGGGCGAGCCGGTCATGCGCGCTTTGCAGAGTCAGATTCGCGGCTGTGAGCAGGTCATGCTGCTGCCCGAGGCCGGGCATTTTGTGCAAGAGCATGGGCAGGCGATCGCGCAATCTGCCGTTACGTTCTTTTCCGACACGCCCAAAGCGTAAGGCGGGCGCGTCGCCTTCGTCTATACAAACCTTGCAGCCTTTACATTTACGTATTCCGACCATGCGCT
>JAEMRG010000254.1 GCA_016463455.1 Rhodoferax sp. | reverse complement strand
TTCAAAACAAATTGCAGCCAAGGTTTGAACATAGCGGGTTTGTGGCGCCACAAAACTTGGCTGAGTACCCACATCCATGCCGCCATGAAGACCGCGGGCGCTAAAAAATTGAGCAAATGAAAAATAATCGACAAGGTGTCCATCCAAGGATTTTATAATTCCCACCATCTAAGTATGGGCGCTAGGAGATGTGGCGCGCAGATTTAATAAAGACGCGGATAGCCGGTGATTTTCTGTATATCCAGGTACAGCGGCTGCAAACGCGCATACAACGCTGCAGGGCAGGGCTTAGCCTGTCACCGCTCAAGAATGGCAAAGTCAGCACATCTGCGGCAAAAGACTCTGAACAAAAATACAATTATTTAAGGTTAATTTTATCAATAAATATATTTATTTAGTTTATAAATAAAATCAAAAAGCTGATTCTTTTAATGCTTGGTACAACCCGCCGCGTGGCGATTTTTTTTGAATTTGGAGACCCCCATGACTGCCCCCCATTTGCTGCCCGTAGACCGCGCTGAAATCACCGTTTTGATGGACAACGTCACAGACAGCCTGTCCAGCGCCCCAGACTATGTGACCAAAGAATGGGACATGCTGCGTTTGGCCGGCATGAAGACCCTGGCTGGCAGCTGCCAGTGCTGCGCCAACCATGGCTTGTCGCTCTTGCTCAAAACCTGGCGCGGCGAACAAATGCAGACGGTGCTGTTTGACGCGGGCCCGGCCGAAGAGACCTTGGCCTACAACATCCAACGGCTGGGCATTGACATGGGAGACATAGACGCGGTGGTGCTCTCGCATGGTCACTGGGACCATGGCGGCGGCTTACCCGCGGCTTTCAAAATGATCCACCAAGCACGGCCAGGGCGCGCCCCGGTGCCCTGTTATTTGCACCCGGGCATGTTTGTGCAGCGCGCCATCCCTCGGCCCATGGGTGGGGTCTTGCCGATCCAAACACCGCCCACGCCGGACGAACTTCGCGCTGTGGGTGCTTTGCCCATTTTGGGCACCGAGCCCCAAGTGCTGCTTGAAGGCCATGTGTACCTGAGCGGTGAGATCCCCCGCCGCAGTGAATTTGAGCGGGGCTTTCGCGGCCATGTGCGCTTAGACGACCAAGGCCAGTGGGTGCCCGACCCCCTGATCATGGACGAGCGTTACCTGGCTTTTAACGTGCAAGGTCTGGGCCTGTTTGCTTTTTCGGCCTGCTCGCATGCGGGCATCGTCAACGTGGCCTTGGACATGCGTGAACGGTTTGCGGGCCAAACCCTGCATGGGGTGATGGGGGGATTTCACTTGTCTGGGGCCAATGAGTCGGTGATCCAAGACACCGTCAAGGCCTTAGCCCAGTTTGACATGGCCATGCTGGCGCCTGGCCACTGCACGGGCTGGCGGGCGGTGTCGGCCTTGGCCGCTGGCTTGGGTGAGGACAAGATCGTGCCCACCGCGGTCGGTCAGCACTACGTGCTGCAAGCGCGCTGAGCGCAAAGCAGCGCAAAGAGGCTGGCAAATGTGGCGGTTTGTGTCGGGGAAGGGTTCATTGAAGGATTATCGGCGCCGGTGTGGCAACGCTTGCTGCTGTGCCTACACTGAGACTTTGTCACTTGGATGGAGCAGAGCCTGTGCAAGACTTTGAGTTTGATTTGTTCGTGGTGGGTGGCGGCAGTGGCGGCGTGCGCGCGGCCCGCATGGCCGCCCAGCGCGGCGCGCGCGTGGCGCTGGTCGAAGGCGGCGCCATGGGCGGCACCTGTGTGAATGTGGGCTGCATCCCTAAAAAGCTCTACAGCTACGCGGCCCACTATGGCGAGGGATTCGCTGAGGCCCAGGGTTTTGGCTGGACCGTGCAGGCGCCCACGTTTGACTGGGCCACCTTGAAGGCCAACCGCGCCCGCGAGATTTCGCGCCTCAACGGGGTTTACGCGCAGTTGCTGCACAAGACGGGCGTGCAGGTCATTGAAGGGTGGGCCCAAGTGGCGGGGCCTCATTCGGTGGCGGTGAACGGCCAGGTGCATCATGCCCGCCATCTTTTGGTGGCCACGGGCGGGCGCCCCGTGGTGCCCGACATCCCTGGGCGTGAGCATGTGATCACCTCTGATGACATTTTTGACCTGTCGCCCTTTCCTGAGCGCCTGTTGGTGGTGGGCGGCGGCTACATCGCTTGCGAGTTTGCGTCCATCTTCAACGGCCTGGGCGCCCAAGTCACGCAGCTCTACCGAGGCGGGCAGGTGCTGCGCGGCTTTGACGACGAGGTGCGCGACTTTGTGGCCGCGCAAATGCGCGGCCACGGCGTGGACCTGCGCGTGAACGCCGACGTGGCCGCCATTGAACGCACCTCCGCAGGTTTGCAAGTGCGGCTGGCCGACGGCGGGCTAATCACCGCCGACGCCGTGCTCTACGCCACGGGCCGCGCCCCCCATACCCAAGGCCTGGGCCTGGCTGAAGCGGGCGTGTCGCTGAACGCACAAGGCGCCATCGAAGTGGACGAGCACTACCGCAGTTCGGTGCCCTCTATTTATGCGGTGGGCGACGTCATTGCCAAGGTTCAGCTCACCCCGGTGGCACTCGGCGAGGCCATGGTGGTAGTGGACCAGCTGTTTGGCCCTCTGGCCGGCCAGGCGGCGAGGCATTTGAGTTACGACTTTATTCCCACCGCTGTGTTCACCCACCCCAGCATTGGCACCGTGGGCTGGAGCGAGGCGCAAGCCCGCGAGCGCTTTGGCGCCATCCGCGTTTACAGCAGCGAGTTCAAGGCGCTCAAGCACACGCTGAGCGGCAGCGCTGAGCGCACGCTGATGAAGCTCATTGTGGACGACGCCAGCGACCGTGTGGTGGGCCTGCACATGGTGGGCGATGAGGCGGGCGAGATCGTGCAGGGCTTTGCCGTGGCCATGAAGGCCGGTGCCACCAAGGCCGTGTTTGACGCCACCGTGGGCATTCACCCCACGGCGGCTGAAGAGTTTGTGACCCTGCGCGAGGTCACGCGGCGCTGAGGCTTCAAACAAGTTTTTGGCTACCTAAATTGACCATGCTGCATGAAAACGCTTGCGCTTTGGTGTCATTTTTATATGATGAGTGCATTGATGTTTATTGATGTAGATATATCAAATGGCAAACGTGAATGTAAGAAACCTGCCCGACGAGGTGCTTCGGGCCATCCGAATCCAAGCCGCCCATCATGGTCGCAGCACCGAGGCGCAAATCCGCGACATCCTGGAGCGGGCAGCTAAGCCGGAGGGGCGCGTGAAACT
>JAEMRG010000253.1 GCA_016463455.1 Rhodoferax sp. | reverse complement strand
GCACACCCTATTTTTAACCCGATATTGAGCAGGCCATGAACCTTATCCGTTTTCAAGATTTATGCATCCAGGGCAAGGTTGCCGGGATGCGCGTATTCATCCGCGCGGACCTGAACGTCCCCCAAGATGCCAACGGCGCCATCACCGAAGACACCCGCATACGCGCCAGCATTCCCTGTATCCGCATGGCTTTGGAAGCCGGGGCCGCGGTCATGCTGACCTCGCATCTGGGCCGACCGACCGAAGGCCAGTGGCGTCAGCAAGACTCGCTCGCACCGGTGGCGCAGCGCCTGTCCGAGCTGCTGGGCCGCCCCGTGCCTTTGCTGCGCGACTGGGTGAACGGCGTGGCAGTGCGTCGCGGCGAAGTCGTGCTGCTGGAAAACTGCCGCGTGAACGTGGGTGAAAAAAATAATGACGAAGCCCTGGCGCGCAAGCTGGCGCAGCTGTGCGATATTTTTGTGCACGACGCCTTTGGCACCGCCCACCGCGCCGAAGCCAGCACTTACGGTATCGCCCAGTACGCCGCGCTAGCCTGTGCCGGGCCCTTGCTGGCTGCTGAAATGGATGCCATTTCCAAGGCCTTTCTGGCCCCGCGCAGGCCGCTGGTAGCCATCGTGGCCGGCTCCAAAGTCTCCACCAAACTCACCATTCTCAAAAGCCTCGCAGCCAATGTGGACCAGCTTATCGTTGGCGGCGGTATTGCCAATACTTTTATGTTGGCGGCGGGCCTGAAAATCGGCAAAAGCCTGGCCGAGCCCGATTTATTGGATCAGGCGCGCGCAGTGATCGAAGCCATGCGCGCGCGCGGCGCGGCGGTGCCGATACCCACTGATGTAGTTACCGCCAAAACCTTTGCCGCCGATGCGCCTGCCAGCATCAAATCGGCCAACGAAGTGGAAGATGACGACTTGATCCTAGACATCGGCCCGCAAACTGCCCAGTTACTGGCCGACCAATTGATGCGCGCGGGGACGATTGTCTGGAACGGCCCGGTGGGCGTGTTTGAGTTTGCCGCTTTTGAGCAAGGCACCAAAACCATTGCGCAGGCAATTGCCGCCTCCAGCGCCTTTAGCATTGCCGGTGGAGGTGACACCCTGGCCGCGATCGCCAAATACGGCATCGAGTCGCAGGTGGGCTATATTTCTACGGGCGGTGGCGCATTTTTGGAAGTGCTGGAGGGCAAAACGCTACCTGCCTTTGAGATACTGGCGCGCCGCGCCGCGGCCTGATGTGCACCGCTTGCGGGTCTGCCGCGTTTAGCTGAGTAGTCTTGCAGGGTATGCTTTCGCGTCAAGTTGCGCTTTGTAATTTGGCAAGACAATGAGGGGCCGCGCACAGTGCGTTGGTTATTTCTATTTTTTTTGGAACTTTACATGTCAAATCGTCGTGAATTCGTGGTTCAGTTGGGTGTAGGCGCAAGCGCGCTGGTGTCAGGTGCGGTGTTTGCTGCTGTGCCTATGGTGGCAGAGTCGGATCCCAATGCAGCTAGCTTGGGTTACAAAGCCGATGCCAGCAAAGTGGACAAAACCAAATTCCCCAAATACGCCGCTGGCCAAAATTGCAGCAGCTGCGCATTGTTCCAAGGCAAAGCCAGTGATGCCGCCGGTGTTTGCCCCTTGTTTGCGGGCAAGCAAGTCTCAGGATCTGGCTGGTGTAGCGCCTACGCCAAGAAAGCCTAAGCCGCTTTTTTTGACCCAGACCGGCCAGCGCGCCCGCTGCGCCGGGTCTGGACGCACAATCTTGCCATGGCGTGCCAGCGAAGCGCCCGCTTTTTTCAGACCCGCCATGGACCTCAACCTCTCCGCACTCTCCCCGCCTTTGCAGGCCGCCGCCCGCGACGCTGGCTTGCTTATTGCGACCGAGGTGCAAGCTCGCAGCATCGCGCCGATTTTGCAAGGGCAAGATGTGTTCGTCTGCGCGCCCACAGGTTCGGGCAAAACCCTAGCCTATGTCTTGCCCTTGCTCGAGGCTGCCGCACAAGGCGCTGCGCACAACGCCAAAGGGGCCAAACTGGCCGCTACGCTCGTGCTGGTGCCCACCCGTGAACTGGCCGTCCAGGTCGGCGAAGTATTCAAAAGCCTGGCGCAGCGTCTGCCCTATGGCGTCAAAGTGAGCGTTATTTTTGGCGGTGTGTCGATACAACCCCAGTTGCGCGGCTTGCGCGGCGGCACCGACATCGTTGTGGCCACGCCTGGCCGCTTGCTCGATGTCATGGCCCACAACGCATTGCCCTTGTCCAGCGTGCGCACCCTGGTGCTGGACGAAGCCGATCGCATGCTTGACCAAGGCTTTGCCGATGAGGTACAGGCTGTTTTGGGGCAGATTCCCCTGCCATGCCAGCGCCTGTTTTTGTCGGCCACCTTTGCGCCGGCAGTCAGCGGCTGGGCCATGGCTTTGCTACAGCAGCCGGTGCGTGTGGACTTGCGCCAGGCTCATGCAGCCCAGGCCGACATCACGCAACGCGCCTTTGCGGTGGACAGCGAAAAACGCATGCGCCTGCTGCGCCATTTGATGGCTGGCGCGCACTGGAGCCGGGTGCTGGTGTTTGTCGCCACGCAGTACGCCGCAGAAATCGTGGCCGACAAATTACGCAAAGCGGGATTGCGCGCCGAGCCTTTGCACGGCCACCTCAGCCAGGGCAAACGCAGCCAGGTGCTGGAGGACTTCAAGGCCGCGCGCATCCAGGTGGTCGTGGCCACCGATTTGGCGGCGCGCGGTATCGATGTGTTGCAACTGCCAGTGGTGGTGAATTACGATTTGCCGCGCTCGGCCCAGGACTACACCCACCGCATTGGCCGTACCGGGCGCGCCGGTGAAAGCGGGCTGGCTATCAGCTTTGTTTGCCCGGACACCCAGCCGCATTGGCAACTGATCGTTAAACGCCAAGCGCTGTCTGTCAGCCTAGAGACGGAACCCGGATTTGAAGCTACGGCGTCTGCGCCAACAGCGCCAGTGGCTGGCGCCCCCGGCGCGCTGGATCCGCATGGCGGCATCAAGGGCAAGCGCCCGAGCAAAAAAGACAAGCTGCGCGCTGCCGCTGTGCAGACTGCGGTGGCGTGAACCTGCGACCTCAGGGGGACCGTATGTCTGAAGGCAATCAGCTATTTATCCCAGCCACGTTTTTGGCCTTGTACATGGCGCCCGGTGCGCACAAACCCTCGGCCGCACAGGCCCACATTGCGGCGCACTATGAATTGTGCGAAGACCTGGCGCAAATGCTCACGGGCACCGCTACCGAACTGCAATT
>JAEMRG010000252.1 GCA_016463455.1 Rhodoferax sp. | reverse complement strand
TACGCAACCAGGCGCGCGCCATGGCCCATAGCGGATTGCCCCGGATAAAAATCGAGGCGCCCAAAATCGCAATCGCAAAAGGTACGACGGTGGCCATCATCCACAGCATGTGCAAAACCGAGCGAATGAATGGCATAAATCTGTTGCGTAGGTAAAGTCAGGCGCTAGCTGCGCGCTACCAAATGGTCCGCAAACGCGGACAGGTCTGCATGCACCATGGTTTGCGGCGGAAAGTCCTCGGGCAAAGGCTGGCCGCGCCACAGTGCGCCTTTGCCGGTTTGCACCACATGCGGCGTGCAGCCCGCGCCGATGGCGGCAACCATGTCGCGCGCGGTATCACCCACCGCCGGCATGGTGGCCAGGCCCATGCCGTAACGCTCGGCAATTTGTTCAAACAAGCCCGAAGCGGGTTTGCGGCACTGGCAGTTTTCAGCCGGGCTGTGCGGGCAGTAAAAAACGGCGTCGATACGCCCGCCCACCGCGGCCAACATGCTGTGCATTTTGGCGTGCATGGCATTGAGCGCGGCCATATCAAACAGCCCGCGCCCCAGTCCTGACTGGTTGCTGGCCACCACCACATGCCAGCCGGCATGGTTGATGCGCGCTATGGCCTCCAGCGCGCCGGGCAGCGGTATCCATTCGTCAGCCGACTTGATGTACTCGTCGCTGTCCTCATTGATGGTGCCGTCGCGGTCAAGGATGCAAAGTTTCATGGTGCTACGAAGGTTTAAGCGGCCAGCTTGGCCAAATCGGCGACGCGGTTCATGGCGCTGTGCAATTGTTGCAACAGCGCCAGTCGGTTGGCCTTGAGCGCTGGGTCGTCGGCATTGACCATGACGCCATCAAAAAATGCATCCACTGGCGCGCGTAGTGCGGCCAGCGCTTGCAAGCTGGCGGTGTAGTCCTTGGCAGCAAACCAAGCATCCGCCTGCGGCACTACCGTTTGCATGGCGGCGAACAAAGCCTTTTCGGCTTCTTCTTGCAGCAAAGCGGCATCTACCTGGCCTTGTGCGGCTTCCGATTTTTTCAAAATGTTGCCGATGCGCTTATTCGCAGCCGCCAGCGCGGCGCTTTCGGGCAGGCTTGCGAAGGCCCGCACCGCTGCCAACTGCTTGGGCACTTCGGCAAGCAATTGCGGACGCAAAGCCAACACCGCATCGACCTGTTGCGCGCTGGCGCCTTGCTCGCGCAAGGCGCTGGAGAGGCGGTCGAAGATGAAATTCACCAGGGCTGCATTTGCATCCTGCAAGCCGGCGTGCAAGGCGGCGTAGGCGGCAGTGGACTCATGCAACAAGGCTTCGAGCGCCAGTGGCTCAGCGCTTTCCATCAGCATGCGAATTACGCCCAAGGCATGGCGGCGTAAAGCGAAAGGGTCTTTATCGCCGGTAGGCAAGTTGCCAACGCCAAACATACCAATCAGGGTTTCCAATTTGTCGGCCAAAGCCACTACCATCGCAAGTTGGCTGCGCGGCAATTCATCGCCGGCAAAACGCGGTTTATAGTGGTCTTCAATCGCCGTCGCCACAGACTCGCCCAGGCCATCATGGCGGGCGTAATACGCGCCCATGGTGCCTTGCAGCTCGGGGAATTCGCCCACCATATCGGTCAGTAAATCCGCCTTGGCTAAACGTGCTGCCGTTTGCACTTGTGCGGACATGCTGTCGTCCAGATGCAGGGCACGGCTGATCGTCTGGGCAATCGCACATACCCGCAGCATACGATCACCCTGCGTACCCAATTGGTTGTAATACACCACTTTGGACAAACCCTGGACGCGCGACTCCAGGCTATGTTTTTTATCCTGCTCGAAAAAGAATTTGGCATCGGCCAGGCGCGGGCGCACCACCCGCTCATTGCCCCCAATCACAAAGCTAGGGTCTGCGGGATTGATATTGCTGACGATTAAAAACTGGTTGCTCAACTTGCCGGCGTCATCGAAGAGCGGGAAGTATTTTTGGTTCGCCTTCATGGTCAGAATCAAGCACTCTTGCGGCACATCCAAAAACTCTTTATCAAAATTACACACCATCACGGTGGGGCGCTCCACCAAGCCGGTCACTTCCTGCACCAGCGCGTTATCGAGCAAAGCCGCTTCGGCTTGGTCGTCACTCAAATGGGGCGGCTCCACTTCCAAACGGCGACCCAGCCGCTTGGCTTCGCTGCGCAGCGCTTGCACCATCAAGTGGCTGCGTTCGTCAAAGCTGGCGATCACCACACCATCGCGCGCCAGGGTGGCGGCGTAATCATCGGCATGTGTAATCAGCACTGGCGACATAAGGGCTTCAAAACGGTGGCCTTGGGTACTGTTACCGGCCTGCAGGCCCAGCGCATGCACCGGCACCACGGCGCTGCCATGCAAAGCCAGCAAGCCATGCGCCGGGCGCACAAAACTCACCGTACTCCAACCGGGCAAGTCGCAATCGCGCTCCAGCTGGTAGCTCATCAATTTGGGGATCGGCAGCTTGGCAATCGTATCGAGCAAAGCTTTTTGCAAGCCATCGGCCAAAGTGGCGCCACGCACCGTACTGTCAAAGTACAAAGCCTCGGCTTTGCCATCCAGGCGCTTTTGCAAACCGGCAACAGCCTCGGGTCCCGCGCCCAGGGCTTGCAGCTTTTTTAGCAAGGCCGGTGTAGCCTGTCCGCTGGCATCTAAACCCACGGCAACCGGCATTAGTTTTTGCGAAACGGCTTTGTCAGCCGCTTGTGCGGCGACACCCGTCACATGCACCGCCAGGCGGCGCGGCGAGGCGTAATCCGAGACCACCGCATCCGCAGCAGCCAGGCCTTGCGCTTTCAGGCTATCGGCCAGCACGGTGGCAAATGCCAGCCCCAGCTTTTTCAAAGCCTTGGGCGGCAGTTCTTCTACAAAGAGTTCGACCAGCAGGTTTTCGCTTGCCATGCTCATGCCGCCTTCTTTGCCATTTGCGCAATCCACTCGGGCGGGGCCATGGGGAAGCCCAGGCGCTCGCGGCTCTCGTAATAGCACTGCGCCACGCCGCGCGCCAGATTACGGATGCGGCCCATGTAAGCAGCCCGCTCGGTCACGCTGATGGCGCCGCGTGCGTCCAGCAAATTAAAGGTGTGCGCAGCTTTGAGCACTTGCTCGTAGGCCGGCAAGGCCAGGGGCACATCGATCAAATGCTTGGCTTGCTTTTCATGCGCAGAAAATGCGGCAAATAGAAAGTCGGTGTCGCTGTGTTCAAAGTTGTAGGTGGACTGCTCCACTTCGTTTTGCTTGTACACATCGCCATA
>JAEMRG010000251.1 GCA_016463455.1 Rhodoferax sp. | reverse complement strand
GACTTTGCGCCGCGCCGTGATTTTGCACCCCGTGTGGACGCCGGTGCCCCGCGCGGCGACTTTGCCCCACGCAAGGATTTCGCACCACGTGCCGACTTCGCACCCAAGAAGCCTGCGGGCTTTGCCAAACCCGGCAACGGCGGCAAAGTATTTGTGCCACGTGATGCGAAAAAGCGCCCTGCGCGCAGCGCGGATTAAATAGATCCTTAGAACTCCTGGCAGGTCCGACGCTGGCGTGTGCGAAATTTGGGCTTAGCCGGTTCGCAACCCTGCCTTGGACGATAGGTACTTGGCAGTTTGGAATACCACCGCTACATCAGTGCCAACGCGCGCCAGGCTTGGCTAAAGTTAGGGCACAAGCCAGGGCAGTGAGCGCAATGGCTGTTTCCAGTGCCGACGTGTAATTACCGGTCGCGTCGTACATAGACCCCGCCACCGCGGGGGCAAGCAATCCTGCCATTCCCCATGCCGAGAACATACGGCCGAAGACTGCTTTGAATGCGGCGTCACCGTGAAGGTTTCGGACGATGACCGGTACTACCGCGATAAGCGCACCGTAGGCTATGCCGCACAGAAGTAGCAAACTCAAAACCACGTCTAGCTGTGGGGACAGAGTCAATCCGACAAGTGCAAATAGCAAGAGAAAAATCGGCATCATCAAAGCCTTGCGGGCACCGATTCGCGCCATCCAAAACCCGCCTAGGACGCTGCCGCCAATACTTCCTACGGCAATCAAAGTGGATGCCCAGGATGTTCTTTCCATTGACGCTGCGGCCTGGCTGGCAATAGAAGAACCGTGTGCGATTGCCATCAGTCCGCCGCAGGCCCCTAAAAAATAGATTAGCCACAATCGTGCGAAAGCCACCTTGGATTTGACAAAGCTGGCACCCATCTCAGATCCCAGCGCCAAGCTGTCTTTTGCGGGGTGAAACAGGCTGCCTGCCACCAGGGAAGCAGCCAAGAGGTGGGCGGCTAGCAATACCAGCGCACTTGTGCTGCCCTCCTGCGTTGCCATCGAACCTAGTACATAGGAATACGTAGCGGCACCTGCACCGTAGGCCGCCGTAGCCAAGCCAACCCTTAGTCCACTTTGCCCGGGTGCTGAGGCGGCTGCCTGCTCCAAAGTAATGCTGTAAGCAAGACCATTGCAAAAACCGAAGACCAAACCGTATCCGAGCAGGCAACTATTGAGGCCAGGCCCATAGGCAGCAAGCAGCAAACCGCAGGAACCCACAAGGCCGCTGGCAAATGTAAGCATGCGTTTGGAGATCCGCGACGCCAAATAGTCGCTGGCATATACCCCCATGGTCAAGCTCGCAATGGCCACGGAATAAATCAAGCTGACGCTGGCGCGATCCGATTGCAGGCTAATTTGCAGGGGTTGAAGCAAAACGCCAAACGCGTGAATTGACCCAAATACGAAACTCAGCAGTAGGGCGCCGAAAAAGGTACGGATGTCTAAGCCTTGCGCGCGCGCAGTCAATGCATGGCCTTTAAGCGTTAGGCATGAGGGTCGCGACTGTCGGTTTGGAGTGGCAGCTCTTTCCCCTGAGAAAAATCAAACTCCGTTCTGCGTATTCGCGCGCCTTGGTATGCATCCATGGCCGCAATTAACCAGATAAAGAACAATCCGGCGTGTTGCACGATGAAACAACGCCACGCAGGATAGGCGCGTGCAACACATACGCTGGCCGGTATCAGGTTCATACTGACCCAGCCAAACAGCACCGCAAAAAAAAGAAAGGTAATGGCGCGCTGCGGCATCCTGTTGAGCAGCTGCCCACCCGACGGAAGCATGAAGCCTACGACCAAGACCCACCGAGGATGTGGCGGCTTGGATGGCAAGCCAGCAGTCATGCGGACTCCAAAATTTTTATGAGCTGCCCCAAAGTGTTCAATTTAGCTTCCAAAAATTCTGCCGGCACTTGCAAGGGACCAAAGTGGCTGTTGCGCAGCACCATGTAATGGGCCTGGCTAGCTTGTGCGATTTGTACCACGTAGCGCATTCCGTCCGGTCGCAGCGTAAGGCACTTTGTATAGGGATCCGCCAGCAGTTCATTCAGTGGCAGATCCAACTGCTGCAACAACTTTTCGATATCCGGAAAACTACTCTTGAGAATGCTGGCCTGCGGCCAATGGCCCAGAAGTTCATGCCGGTAAGCTAGATCGCGCGATGGCGAGAACACTTCAACCCCCGTCGGGCGAACCAGTACATCCATCACCCCGTTGATCGCGAGTACGCAGCGGATATCCACAAAAAGCCACAGTGGCGGTAGGCGACGCGTTTGGAGTGTGTCGGCCATGGCCCACAGCTCGATTTGACGTTGATGCCCCGCGAGGGTGACATTCGCTTGCACGCGAGGGTAGTGAACCCCTTCTTGCTTTTGCTGAACATCCTTGAATAAAGGCAGGCAGTCCTCTAGCAACTCGGAGCGCTCAAGCTTCAATTCTTGGCGATGCCTCGCCAAGAGAAAAGCGAGCGCACCGATTGCGATAACTAAAAACGCCCAAGCCGCATAAATTTGAAAGGACGGCACGGACAAATTTTCTTAAGGGGCATAAAAGAGCCCTACAGCCCTGCCATCGGATCCTGCAGTTTCAATAGCCGATGGGGCGCGGCCAATTCATGGTGAATTGATCTCCGCGGCGGACATACTTATATCGATGCAGTACGAACCATGCGGAAATAATGATGAAGAAGGCCATGATGGCCAACAAATTGCGCCCGTAACCAAGGAAAACCGCTACAAAGGTGATTGCGCACAAGGCAGCCAAGGTCAGTGTCGGGATGGGGTGAAAGGGATGTACGTAGCCCCGCTCAATGCTTCCTAAGGGCCACATGCGGCGAAAGCGGATCATGTTGATAGGCATAAAAGTGTAGCCCAGCAGTCCGGCCAAAATAGAAAAGGTAATGATCTGGTTGAGCATGATCTGCCCTTGAATCTGCGTGTAGCCGGTCAGGGCAAAAGCACAGGCTATCGGGACCAGAAAGACAATCGCGCGGTAGGGGGTGTGGTAGCGCGGATGGACTGCACCAAACCAGGCCGGTAGGTAGCGATCTCGCCCCATAGAGAACCAAGCGCGTGAGGCGTCGTTGATACACCCATTGGCAGATGCCATCGCTGCGAAGGCCGAGCCCACCCACATGAGCACCTGCAGACCCCAATTGCCCGTGAGTTTGCCTGCGTCATACATGGGCGTTGCGGCGACACCCAGGTATTCCCAGGGTATCAAGCCTGTGCAGACGTACCA
>JAEMRG010000250.1 GCA_016463455.1 Rhodoferax sp. | reverse complement strand
TTCATCCTTTGGGGAGATTGAAATGAGTTTCAACCATAAAATTCGGAGTTGAGACACGCAACTGACCACCCGGCCAGTGACACTCAGAATAGCCCTCGATTATATCTTTTCCCAAACCATGCCTCTTATCCGCTCCAGCACGGACGCCGACCTGGCGGCCATTACCGGTATTTACCGCCACCATGTGCTGCGCGGAACAGGCACTTTCGAAATTGACCCGCCCACCGAAACGGACATGCGGGCACGCCGCGCGGACGTGTTGGCCAAAGGCCTGCCCTTCCTGGTATTGGAAGACTCGGGGGAAGTTGTCGGTTTTGCCTATTGCAACTGGTTCAAGCCGCGCCCCGCTTACCGTTTTTCAGCCGAAGACTCGCTTTACCTTAGCCCGCTGGCCGCCGGCAAGGGTTGGGGACGTCTGCTTTTGAGCGAACTGATGTCCAGCGCCGAGCGTGCCGGGGTGCGCAAGCTGATCGCGGTCATCGGCGACTCAGCCAACCTGGCCTCCATCGGCGTGCATATTGCTTGCGGTTTTGCCCACGCCGGCGTGCTTAGCGCCTGCGGCTGGAAATTTGAGCGTTGGCTGGACGTGGTGCTGATGCAATGCCCTCTGGGCGAGGGCGACCGCCAGCCACCCGTATGAAGTTGTGCGTTAACCCTTTGTAAGCGGGTCTTGTGCGTACAGAGGCGGGCTCCTAGAGCATTCAGCGCTGTCGCCAGCTTGAGGCGGGTTCGCTTCTCAAGATTAGACCTGGCTGTCAGCGACGACAATGCGCTTTATGAAAAATAAAACCCTCACCGTGTGGCTCACGCTGCTGCTGGGCTCACTGGGCTTGCAGCGCATTTACTTGGTGGGACGCTTTGACCGCTGGGCCTGGCTGATCTTCCTGCCCACGGCGGTGGGTTGGTATGGCGTTATGCGTGCCCGAACACTGGGTTTGGATGACTTGTGGAGCTGGATTCTGATTCCCTTGGGCGGTTTCGCACTGGCCGCATCTGCGCTTGTGGCTATCCGCTATGGCCTGATGGATGCACCAGCGTGGAACGCACGCTTTAATCCGCAGGCCGAGCCGGAAGATGCAGCAGGACAAACCCAGGGTCTCACGGTGCTAGGCCTAGGGGCCTCGCTGATGTTGGGTACCACCGCCTTGATGGCGACGATTGCGTTTAGCTTTCAGCGCTATTTTGAATTCACCGCTTAGCGCCAAAGTTAGCGCTGGTAAGGCCCAAGTGGTTTTGCGCTAAAGTCCGGCGATGTTTAGCGGACTTTTCGACTACTTTGAATCGCGGATTTCCGCCACCGCCAGCCCTCCATCCCAAACACCCCCCAAGGGTCTCATTGCGTTTTACTGGCACTTTTTGCGCCAGTCCCGCGCCCTGTTTTTTGCGATGCTGCTCAGCTGCCTGTTGGTGGCGCTTAGCGACACCGTCATGCCGCTCCTGATAGGCAAGCTGGTCGGTCTGATGCTGGCGACAGACCGGGAGGCCGCCTTGAGGGAAGCCGGGCCCATGCTGGGGCTGATGCTGGTGTTCCTGCTGCTGCTGCGCCCGGCCGCTTTGCTTTTTGACAGCCTGCTGCGCTTCAATGCTGTCATGGGTGCATTTACCAGTTTGGTGCGCTGGCAAAACCACTGGCATGTGGTGCGGCAGAGTTGGCCATTTTTCCAGGACGACTTTGCTGGCCGCATCGCCAACCGTGTGATGCAAACCGGTAACTCGTTGCGCGAGAGTGCGGTCTCAGGCGTGCGCGCAGTGTGGTACATCCTGATTTACGGTCTGACTACGGTCGTGCTGATGTGCTTGTCAGACTGGCGGCTGGCGATTCCTACGGTCTGCTGGTTTGCCGCCTACATCGGATTTTTGTACTACTTTGTACCGCGTATGCGGGACTTGTCCAAACTCAGTTCAGAGCAGCGTTCGCGGGTGGTGGCGCGGGTGGTGGACACCTATACCAACATCCTCACGGTCAAGTTGTTTGCTCGGCCCAGCGACGAAGACCGGCATGTGCAAGACGTCATCCACGCCCATGTGCGCGCGGTGTCCCAACACATGCGGCTGGTGACTTTTTTTATTTTTACGCTGTGGATGATGAACGCCTTGTTGCTCGTCGCTACAGCCGCAGTAGGGCTCTATTTGTGGCAGGCGCACGCGCTAGACGTGGCCACATTTGCGACTGCGCTGCCGTTAGCCTGGCAGATCACCACCGCCGCGGGCTGGGTATCTTGGGAGGTGGCTGGGATTTTTGAGAACCTGGGCGTGGTGCAAGAAGGTATGGAAACCATTGCCCAGCCCCTGCGCATGACAGACCGCCCCGATGCGCAGGCCCTCGAAGTTGGCAGCGGCGAAATTCGCTTCGAAGACTTAAGCTTTGCCTATGAGGGTGGCGCGCAGGTGTTAAGGCAGATTAGCCTACATATCCGCCCCGGGGAACGCATCGGCCTCATAGGCCGCTCGGGCGCGGGTAAGTCCACCTTGGTGCATTTGCTGCTGCGCTTTTTTGACCCGCAGCAAGGCCGCATTGTCATAGACGGGCAGGACATTGCCCATGCCACGCAGGATAGCGTGCGGGAGAACATCGGCATGGTGACGCAAGATACTTCGCTGCTGCACCGCTCGATTGCCGCCAATATCCGCTACGGTAAACCGCAGGCCACCGACAGCCAGGTGGAGCAAGCCGCGCGCAAAGCGCAGGCTTGGGATTTCATTCAAGGACTCCAAGATATGAAGGGGCGTAGCGGCCTGGAGGCGCGCGTTGGCGAGCGCGGCGTCAAACTCTCAGGCGGCCAGCGCCAGCGTATTGCGATTGCGCGCGTGATTTTGAAAGATGCGCCCATCTTGATCTTGGATGAAGCAACCTCTGCGCTAGACAGCGAAGTGGAAATGGCGATCCAGGAGCAATTGATCGGCATGATGGACGGCAAAACCGTGATTGCGATTGCCCACCGCTTATCGACGATTGCGCGCCTGGACCGGCTGGTGGTGTTGGACGAAGGGCGCATCGTGGAAAGCGGAACCCATGCCGAACTGCTGGCGCAAGGCGGCCACTACGCCTCCCTATGGCAACGTCAGTCTGGCGGATTTTTGCCGGACGATTTGCCAGAGATTGCAGCGGCGCAAGCACCTGCGCAACCTGCGCACGCCTGACAAGCGGATGGGGCGGTGCTTGACGATTTGCGAAAATGGGGCCCGAAACTAAAACCTATGGCACCCGTTTTATGAACCCCTTAGTCCCACCTCTGCCCGACCGCTTATCGACTGACCCGCAG
>JAEMRG010000249.1 GCA_016463455.1 Rhodoferax sp. | reverse complement strand
GTGCTGCACCGTGGGTAGCGCATCCTTGAGCGCTTGCACCACGTCCATGCGCTCGTGCGCGCGCCCGGCGTAGTGCACGCCATCGACCGCGATCAGCACCTTGGGTTCGATCTGGCGAAAGCGGTCCAGCACCGCGGCAGTGCCCATGTCCGGCGCGCAAATACTCCAGACCGCTCCCAGGGATACCGTGGCCAAAAACGCGACCATGGCCTCTGGGCAATTGGGCAGGTAGGCGGCGACGCGGTCGCCCGGCTGTACGCCCTGGGCGCGCAAATGCAGCGCTAAGGAAGCGGCCTGGCGGTGCAGCTCGGGCCAGGAAAGTTCGGTCACGCGGCCCGATTCATCCTGGCAGACGATGGCCGCAAAACCCGCTGCATGTGCCGCCTGCACATGGCGGAACACCTGCTGCGCATAGTTGGCTTGCGCGCCGGGAAACCAGAGGGCGCCGGGCATCACATTGCGCGCCAGCACTGCGCTGTGCGACGTGGGCGATTGCATGCCGAAATAGTCCCAAATGCTTTGCCAGAAAGCGTCCAAGTCTGTCACCGACCAGCGCCACAGGGCAGGGTAGTCGGCAAAGTGCAGTTGGCGTGTGCTCTGCAGCCAATCCTGGTAAAGGCGGATCTGCGGGACGTAGGGCGGCTTGGGGTGGGAAGGGGCGGGCGTGCTCATGGGCGTAAGCCTAGCAGGCTTGGCGCGGCGGCGTCTAGCGTTTGCAGCGGATGGGTTGGCTCGTTTGGGCCGGCAAGGCACCTCGGATCTGCGCCGCATGCTAAGGTTCACTGCATTGATTGAACACGCCAGCCATGACCACACCACCTTTTGCCCCCTACCCCATGCCCACGGATCCCGAGGTACTTGCCTACATCGCACGCACCAACAACTTTTACCCCGCGGATGCTTACACCTTCAGCGCCGACGAAAACCGTGCTTGGTACAACCGTTACGCCGCTGAGATGCGCGGCCCCATGTCTGCTGAGGTGTCTGCAACTGACTTCAGCATTACCGCCCAGGGGCCGCCGCGCGCCATACCCGCGCGGCTTTACCGGCATGCCCAGCAAGCGCATGCGGGTACGGTGTTTTTGTATTTGCATGGCGGCGGCTTTTTGCTAGGAGGCTTGGAAAGCCATGCCGATGCGTGCAGTGGCTGGTGCGCGGCTACGGGTATCGATGTGCTGGCGATCGCCTACCGGCTGGCGCCCGAGCACCCGCATCCGGCGCAGTTGGACGATGTACAGGCCGCCTTTGTCCATCTGTATGCGCAGGGTTTGCGCGTCATCGTGGGTGGCGACAGCGCCGGCGGCAATTTGGCAGCCGCACTGTGCTTGCGTCAGCGTGCGCAGGGCGGCAATATGCCCGTCGGTCAATTGCTGATTTATCCGGGGCTGGGCGGCGATACGTCCATCGGGTCCTATGTCAGCAATGCCAATGCGCCCATGTTGACCACCGCCGAGTCGGCCATGTACTTTGGCTTGCGCACGGGCGGCATGGACTGCGATAGCGCTTCCGAACCGGAATTGATGCCCCTCAAGGCAGCCGATTTTTTGGGTATGCCACCAGCCTTTGTGGTGACGGCGGATATCGATCCCTTGCGTGACGATGGACGCACCTATGTGGAGCGCCTACAGGCCGATGGCGTGGCCGCGCAGTACCGCAACGAAGCCGAGTTGGTTCACGGTTATTTGCGCGCGCGCCATATGTCGCGCCGTGCTGCAGCCAGTTTTGCGGCTATGGGCGTGGCCTTGGTACAACTGGCCAGCGGCGGTCTCCAAAGCTAAGGCTTCGGGGTTTAACTAGCTGCAATCGGGTCTACCGCGCGTTGGTGCGGTTGCACCAGGAATAGCCCAACCAGCATCACCGCCATGGCCGCCCAGACCCAGGCGCTAAATTGTTCGTCGAGCAGCAGTATGGCCCATAGCACGCCAGAGAGTGTGACCACATAGCTGGTCTGCGTGGCAAAGACCGCACCGGCTTTGGCGGCCAGCCAAATGTATGCGGCATACATCAGCGCATGGATGGCGGACGAGGCCATCAGCGCCAGTTCGGGCTGGCCATAAGGGGGGCGCGGGTCAATCCACTGGCCCGTGCCCAAGGCCAAAGGCAAGGCCAGCAATGCCGCCAGCAAGGAAGCCCAAAACATGGCCTGCACCGCATCCAAACCGCCCATGCCCCATTTGGCAACGTAATTGCCTTCCATGGCATAAAACAAGGGGCCCACCATGGCCAGCGGTAGCCAGGCGGCCATCTCGGGCGTGGGCAAACTCGTTTGTGGAATGGCAATCAGCGCCACGCCGACAAAGCCACACAACAGTCCCAGCAAGCGCAGCGGATGCAAACGGTCCATGCCCAAAGCCAAGGCCATGGGCAGTGAGAGCATGGGAATAGTGGAGATCAGGATAGACATGACCCCGCTGGGCAAATGCGCCACCGAGATGTAAAACGTGGAGTTGGGGATCAGGGTGCCAATGCAGGCGATGATGAACGCAAAGCGCAGCCCGGCCCGGCTCAAAGAAAAGTGCCCACGCCGCACGAGATTGAGCGCGCCCAATACGACAACGCCGATCGTCGCTTGCCAAAAAATAAGACCAAAGTGCTGGTAGCCGGACGACACCGCCATTTTGCCCAGGGCCTGAGTGCTGCCCCAGCCCACCCCTAGCAGGATGAGCACGCCGATCAGGCGCAGACGCACTGGCAGTGTGGTTTCAGTAGTGTCCGACGCGAATTGAAACCCCATGGGCGCAATGTACTACACGGTCGTGGCGATACAGCTTGTGGTGAACGGCCTCGTAAAGCCGCTCAACACAAACCGGTGCGAGGGGCTGCCTTGCGGCAGGCCTCGCACGGCTTGCATGGCCGAATTAGGCGAACCAGCCTTTTTCTGCCAGACGGCCATCACCCAGGTCAAAACGGCCCGAAGGTGTCAGGCCTTGCAGCTTGGTGGTGTGTGCGTCCAAATAGTCCTGCACGGCATAGTTGATCATGCCGGAGTTTTGCGAGACCAGTTCCTGGCAACGTGAGTACAGCTCCTGGCGCTTCTTTGCATCGAGTTCGACGCGGGCCGCTTCCAGCGCCTTGCTGAACTCAGCGTTGACAAAATGGCTGTCGTTCCAGGGATTGCTCAAGCCGCCGTAGAAGGTCGAAGTGAACTGGTTGTCGATGGTGGGACGGTTACCCCAGTACACCGCGCAAAAAGGCTGCTTGAGCCAGACGTTATCCCAGTAGCCGTCGCCCGAGACGCGCTTCAAGTCCAGGTTGATACCGGCCTTGG
>JAEMRG010000248.1 GCA_016463455.1 Rhodoferax sp. | reverse complement strand
GATGCGGGTGGCGCCACGCTGGTGTTCAAACTCGTAGCTTTCCAGGGAGGCTATGGTGGCCTCCAAATGCACCCGGCCGGCCCAGGTCTGGGCATCGCGCGCCCAGGCTAGCGGCGCACCCATTTCGTCTGACACCGCCTGGGCAATCTCTTCGGCGCGCTCGTTGTACAAAGCCAATATGCGGCGCAGCAGCGCGAGGCGTGTGGCCTTATCGGTCTGCGTGAAGGCGGGGAAGGCGGCACGGGCGGCGGCCACGGCTTTGTCCACATCAGCGGCACTGCCCATGGAGATCTGGGTGTAGGCCTGCTCGGTGGCCGGGTTGATGACATCCAGGCTGCGGGCCACCATGGGTTGGACCCAGGCGCCGTTGATATAAAACTCTTGGTGGTGGGACATGGTGTGCTGGCGCGCAATACGCGTTATCGGGTGTGAAGGATTGGAGAACAGATAAGGTTAGCAGAGATTGCCCGCCGCAAGCGATAGGCAGAGCGCCGCTGCCTGCAACCGTGGCGTGGGCGTTTGCAGAAGTGACCGCTGTGGGCACATCAGGCGCTAGGATGCAAACCCAGACCCGATTGGAGACGCCCCCATGCATGCCCAGGACTTTGCTTCCCCGACCGTGCGCGCCTTGCGTGCCGACCTGGCGCTGGCGCTGCGCGCCGCCGCCCACCACGGCCTGGCCGAAGGCGTGTGTAACCACTTCAGCACCGAGCTGCCCGATGGCAGCGGGCGCTTTTTGCTCAACCCGCGCGGCCTGATGTGGAGCGAAGTGCAGGCCGATGACATTGTGATGATCGACGCCCAAGGCCAGGTGCTGGCCGGGCGGCATGCCGTCGAGCCCACGGCCATGTTTATCCATGCCGCGATACACCGTATCGCAGGTAAGGCCTGCGTGCTGCATACGCACATGCCTTATGCCACGGCGCTCACCCTGACGCGTGCGCGCGCACTGGACACCCGCCTGTCGCAAAACGCCATGCGCTTTCATGGTCGGGTGGCGGTTGACGCGCAGTACCAAGGCTTGGCGCTGGACGTAGGCGAAGGCGAGCGTATCGCTCACGCCATGCAGGGCGCCGATATTGTGTTTCTGGGCAACCACGGCCTAGTGGTCTGCGCCCAGCGGGTGGACTATGCCTACGACGATTTGTACTACCTGGAACGCGCTTGCATGGTGGAGGTGCTGGCGCGCCAAAGCGGCCTGCCACTGGAGCCGGTAGACGAAGCCCTAGCGGCCCATGTAGCCGCGCAAACGCGCGGTGAGCAATTGCAAGCCGAGTTGTTTTTCAAGGCCTTGGGACGAAAACTCTGAGCCTTTTGATCGCTCGGCGGTCGAGCAAGGTCTTACAAAAAACGGTCGAGTATGCGCTTGCTATGCGCATCCAGCGCCTTTTGATCGGGCACCAAATAGTGGATGCCATGGGCGTCGGCCACCAAGAGGCTGCGGCCGGTGCCGATGCGGCGTATGTCCTCATCGCCGCGCAACACAAACTCGGTCCGACCCCGGTCGGTTTCCACGGTCCAGGTGCAAGGCGTGGAAAAGCTGCTGACCGCCAGGATGCGGTGCAACTGCGGCATGAATTCGCGGCGCGCCAACTCATCCTCGATCAGGCTTTGGTAGGCGGCGGGCAAATCGTCTAGGCGGTCCACCCAAGCCACTTCATGGCCTTCAGTGCTGAGCAATGAAATGCCTTCGTCTGGCGCCAGTATGGGAAAAGCGCGCACCGGCAGCACCCCGGCAAAGCGTTCACCCTGGGCATTGGTCAGGATCAGTTTGCCAAAGTCGGTGCGCTCCAGCACAAACGAAGTTTGTTGCAGGGGCGCGCTCATACCGCACCCCCGAGCACCGCCAATTGCGCATCGGCATTGCGCGCCTGGGCCTGGTATAAATTGAAATACGCGCCTTCTTGCTGCATCAGCGCATCGTGCGTACCCTCTTCTACCACCTGGCCCCGGTCCAGCACCACCAGGCGGTCGGCCCGGTGCAGCGTAGACAGGCGGTGCGCGATGGCAATCGTGGTGCGGCCTTGCACCAAATTCTCAAGCGCTTTTTGAATTTCTTTTTCGGTTTCTGAATCGACCGAGGACGTCGCTTCATCGAGTATCAAAATGCGCGGATCAATCAGCAGCGCCCGCGCGATCGAGATGCGCTGGCGCTCGCCGCCGGAGAGGCCTTGGCCGCGCTCGCCCACCATCGAGTCGTAGCCATGGGGCAGGCGCAAAATAAATTCATGGGCATGCGCGGCACGCGCTGCGGCCATGATGTCGGCGCGGCTGGCCTCGGGTTTGCCATAGGCGATGTTGTCGGCAATCGTGCCGAAGAACAAAAATGGCTCTTGCAAGACCAGCCCAATATTGCGGCGGAAATCGCTGATAGCGTAAGAACGTATATCCACGCCATCGACCAAAATCGCGCCCTCGGAGACATCATAAAAACGGCAAATCAAATTCACCAAAGTGCTTTTGCCTGAACCGCTGTGACCCACCAAGCCGATCATTTCACCCGGCGCAATGGACAGGTTGATCCCACGGTTGACCGCGCGGTTGCCGTAGCGAAATCCCACTTCGCGCAGTTCGATACGTCCTTGCACGCGGCCCACGCGCACCGGGTTTTGCGGCTCGGGCACGCTGGAGACATGGTCCAGAATGTCAAAGATACGCTTGGCCGCCGAGGCCGATTTTTGGGTCACTGACACAATCCGGCTCATGGAGTCCAGGCGCCCGTAAAAGCGGCCTATGTAGGCGATAGCGGCCAGCAACATACCCACGGTAATTTGTCCGTGCGCCACCTGGTAGATGCCAAAGCCCCAGACCACCAGCAAGCCCAGTTCGGTCAGCAAAGATACCGAGGGCGAAAACAAGGACCAGATTTTGTTGATGCGGTCATTGACCACCAGGTTGTAGCGGTTGGCATCCCGAAAACGAGCGGCCTCGCGCTGCTCTTGGGCAAAGGCTTTGACCACGCGAATACCCGGAATCGTATCGGCCAGCACATTGGTCACTTCCCCCCAGACGCGGTCAATTTTTTCAAAGCCGGTACGCAAGCGGTAGCGCACGTAGTGAATCATCCAGCCGATAAACGGGAGCGGCACCAAAGTAATAAGTGCCAGCCAGGGATTCATAGAAAACAAGATCACCGCCGTCATGGTGATCATCACCACATCGCTAGCAAAGTCTGTCAGGTGCAGCGATAAATACACCGCAATCCGGTCACTCTCGGTACCCACGCGCGAAAGCAAATCGCCGGTGCGTTTGCCGCCGAAATACTCCAGCGAGAGTTGCA
>JAEMRG010000247.1 GCA_016463455.1 Rhodoferax sp. | reverse complement strand
GGCTTCAGGGGTCAGGGTGCCGTCCGAGACCACAGAGTGGCAATGCAGGTCGGCGTTGAGGATGGAGGTCACAGCAGCATTTTAGGCGCTGGGCGAGGGCCCGCGCTTTGGCCGTGTCAGAAGGGCGGCTTGGCTGCCCCGCGTCGCTCGATAACAAATCCTTGCGATGCAAGCGCGCGCTGGTACCACTGCCAAGCTGTTTCAAAGGCCTGCCATTCCTGCGCTAAGGCCTCAGGTTCAGGCAATAGCGCACCGTTGAGAAAACCATGGGGGTGCTTTTGGCTAAAGGCAGCCGACGTGGGCAGCGTGTCCGCTTTGAAACGGGCGACATAGCCCCATACGTTTTCAAAGCAGAAGCGGCGTAATCCACCGGCATACAAGGCCTCGGTCTGTTCCATGATGGGCAGAAGTCCCTGCCCCATGGGCACGCCTTGGACCCACATTCGACCTTCGCTGTTGAGAAGTACATGGTCCTTGACATGTACGGCGTCGATGAAAGGCTGCATTGCCCGCAGCGCGTCCATAGGGTCTTCGCCTACCATTTGCGAGTTGCCGTAGTCATACAGGGCCTTGATGCGCGGATGATTGACCTTTGCCAGGATGCTAGAAATCACCGCGCCCTGAAAATCTTCATGGTTTTCAAACACGATCGTTATCCCCAAGCGCTCGGCTTCTGGCGCGATAGCCAACAGGTCGCGCACGGTCCAGTCCATTTGTTCAGCCAATGATGCTTGGTACTTGGTGTACACCCGCAAGCGCTCAGCGCCTAATTGGGATGCAACCAACAGCATTTGGCGCAGGTTATCCACACGGGTGTCGCTGGTGTCAATTTCGCAGGCCATTTCATGCTCCCGCAAGCAGGCTAGCACGCTGGCGAAATGCTGGGGTGTCGTTCCACCCAAGTCCCGATACCCTGGTCCGTTAGCAGAAATATTCACACCGGTGAAGCCACGTTCTCGGGCTAGGGCAATATAGGTAAACACGTCAAAGTCACTGCGGTACTTGAACTGAAAACGCAGACTGAAACTATGCATGTGCATTTCGATAGATTTCATGGGCCCAACCCTTGTGTTAACAGGCGATGCAGTATTTGAATTTCCGCTTGAAGCGCAACACCGTACAAGCGCGATGTCTTCTCGTCAGAAGTAGCTGTGTCCTGGGCGCGCATGGCGCAATACGCCGCAAACCGGTAGTGGTGACTGCTGCGGACACTGTGCAGCCGTGCGCGTGTCTTCTGCGCATCCTTGGGGCGCTCATCCAGGGCCGCAAAGTAAGCGCCCAAAAACTGCTGCTCCTGCGCAGCCGTTAGAACCGGATAACCGTAGAGCACTTGCATTGCAGGCGAAAGAAAGGTCACCACATCCTGAAGCCCGTCCCCGATGCCCGGACACTGCCAATCAATAAGGCGCAAGCCCTGGGGGCTGCTCACCATATTGCCTGGCCCACAGTCCGTGTGCACCAAAACCCCTCTTCGATGGGGATGGACCGGTTGCGTGGACACAGGCGGACGCAATTCACGCACGCTATCACTCAGGACACTTTGGTGACCTTGCAACATCGCTTGGGCGTGATTTTGCAAAGCGATTGCGTCGGTGGGCAGCTTGCGAAAAGCATCCATGGCAAAAGCATCGATGGGAATGCTTTGTACGCGCGCCAGCAAAATCGCTGCCGCTTCGAGGTCACCATTCCAGATGCTACCCTGGACATACTCGTACACCAGCAGACTGCCGGCCGGGCTATCGGCGATAAAGGCGATCGGCGTTGGAGCACATTCCTGATCTTGCAGGAACTGCAATGCTGCATGTTCAGCGGTCGGCAGAATCGGGAACATGGGATTTACGGGCACCTGCACGAACTGCTTTACCACCCAGTCAAGAGAAGCGTTTTCCTTGCTGCGCAGACGGTAAACACGATTCCAAAATCCCCCGGTAAGCAACTCTAGAGACAAGGCGTCCTTAGGCTGCACTGGCAGCGTGCCATGGGCCTCCAGCACCGCCAATATAGTTTCTTCAGACATTAGCTGGGGTACGCCAAGGGCCAGGGGCGTCCGGCGTGAAAATCGATATTCATCAAGATCGCATGGTGTCGATCCAGATCCATGGCCTCCTGCCCAATGAACAGGTGTTCGTAGTCTGAAAAACCCAGCATAGCGTCTCCAGAACCCACGCCCATGCGTCCGTCTTCATCAAAGACGCGTACCAGTGTGGCCAGAAAGCCTGTGCGGGGTCGCGTATCCCACGAGGCCGGGAAAGGCCACTCCAGTGGGAGCTGGTGGTGCGTGGTGATGATTCTGGAAATTCGGGCCATTTGGACAAGTCTCTGTGCTTATTTTTAGACTTTACACGAGGTATCCAAACCCACATTCAAAAGTCCGCCGGGCACTCCCAGTGCATGGGCGTACCGGTGTGCGGATGCACCAGCGATAGCGTGCAGGCGTGCAAAAGTAAGCGGGGAGCCATGGCCTGTACTTGGGCCGTTGCGTACAAAGCATCGCCCAAAATGGGATGCCCCAGCGCATGCATGTGCACACGCAATTGGTGGCTGCGTCCGGTCAAGGGTTCGAGTTCCAAGTGGCTGCATTGGCGCAGTGCATCCTGCGCCACGCAGCGCCAGCGGGTTTGGCTGGCTTTGCCATCGGCATGAATGACGCGCAAGGGGCGGCGGGGCCAGTCCACCGCAATCGGCAAGTCGATGGTCCGCCACATTCCGTCCGGCTCTAGCAGGCCGGCCACTTGCGCTACATAGCGTTTTTCCACCCGACCCTCTGCAAACGCGTGATTGATTGCGCGCTGGGCATCGGCGCTGCGCGCCATCAGCAAAAGGCCCGATGTCGCCATGTCCAAGCGGTGCACCACCAGCGCATCGGGGAAGTGCGCTTGCACGCGTGCGCTCAAGCAGTCTTGCTTGTCCGCGCCCCGGCCTGGCACCGACAAAAGCCCTGCCGGTTTGTTCAGCACCAGTAGCGCATCGTCTTGGTACAGCAGCGGGATGTCGGCAAGCCCTGGGCTACTGGGCGGGTTCATCGGCGCTGCTGCGTGTCGCGCACGGCTTGCACTTGCAATTCGCTGATGGGCAGCGCCTGGTTACCCCAGGCGCTGCGGCTATAGCTCAGCACCTGGGCGATCTGGGCGTTGCTCAGTTCCAGCATAAAGGGCGGCATGCCAAAAGGCTGGGGATTGCCTTGCGTGGAAGGCGCAAAGCCGCCGTAGAGCACGCTGAGCACCGCGTTGTTAGGCTTGTCCATCAGCAGCGCCCGGTTGCCTGCCAGTGCGGGATACACGCCTGCGCGGCCTTG
>JAEMRG010000246.1 GCA_016463455.1 Rhodoferax sp. | reverse complement strand
TTCACGCCGCTGCCCGATACGGCGGCGCTGCAAGGCACTTTGCGCAGCCGCGCGCAGGACTTGCAGCTCAAGGGCACGATATTGCTGGCCCATGAAGGCATCAATATGTTTCTGGCCGGGCAGGCCGAGCAAGTGCGCAGCTTTGTGGCGCAACTGCAAAGCGACGCACGCTTCGCACCGCTGGCGCCCAAAGAGAGTTGGTCTGAGGAGCAGCCTTTCAAAAAAATGCTGGTCAAGGTGAAAAATGAAATCATCCGCATGAACCACCCCGCCATTCAACCGGCGGCGGGACGCGCGCCAGCGGTCAGTGCGGCCACGGTACGGCGCTGGTTAGAAGCCGGGGTGGACGATACAGGCCGCCCGGTGGTGACCTTGGACACGCGCAATGCGTTTGAGGTGGACGAAGGTACTTTCAGCGGCGCGCTGGATTGGCGTATCCACAAGTTCACCGAATTCCCCGAAGCTTTTCGGGCGCATAAATCATCGCTGCAAGACAAGACGGTGGTGAGTTTTTGTACTGGCGGCATTCGCTGCGAAAAAGCCGCCATCTTGATGCGCGAGCAAGGGCTGGAACATGTGTACCAACTCGAAGGCGGCATCCTCAAATACTTTGAGGAAACCGATGCCAAACACTACAGTGGCGGCTGCTTTGTGTTCGACGAACGCCGCGTGGTGGGGCCGGACTTGCAGCCTATGCCCTTGCAGGGCGATGGTTTCTGAGGCCTTTGCGTAGCCTAGGCGCGCAATTCAGTCTTTTTTGTCGGTCGGCGGCAGGCGCGCCTGGCCGGGCTCAATATCGCGCCCCTGCACGTCGATGATGTCTGCGCTATCACTTTGCCGCGCCTGCCAGGGGGCTTTTTGCTGCCACCTTTTATAACTGTCCATGATCAGGACCACCTGCGGTTTGCGCCCGGTAAACAGCCAGCGCAGCAAGGAGAAAACAAACATCAGCGCCGCCATGCAAAGCAAGACCAGCATAAAGCCCAGGCCGAGTAGCAACAAAAAAGCACGAAACAACCATTGCATAACTAGATTTCCGTTTTCATCTGCGCCTAGGAGGCCCGGCCCAGCATGGCGCGCAAATCCTGCCAATAGGCAGGCACCTTCACACATACATAAGTTGCAAACAGGGCATTCACAAGGCCTGTCAGCAAAAATACACCCGGTACCGTCAAGCCCGCTCCCAGCAAGGCCCCGGCCAACACTGCGCTGACCACCATGAACAGCGCATTAAGAATGTTGTTGGCCGCGATGATGCGCGCACGGTGCGTCACCTGGCTGCGCTGCTGAATCAGCGCGTACATGGGCACGCTAAACAAGCCGGTGAATAAACTCATGAGCATCAAGTCGACCATTACTCGCCAATGGGCGCTTTGAGTGACAAATGCACTGACACCCATCAAGGCCGAAGGCGCCAGGCTGCGCGATGCGAAATATAAATCCACCGCAAACACACTCATACCCGCCGCACCCAGCGGCACCAGGCCCAGCCCCAGACCCGCACCCTTGCGGCTGAGGCTTTCACACAGCAGTGCACCGATGCCCACACCCACCGAAAACACAATCAGCAGCAGCGATGCAACTTGCTCATCGCCATGCAGCACGGTTTTGGCAAACGATGGAAATTGGCTGAGAAAAACGGCGCCGAAAAACCACATCCAGCTAATGCCCAGCATAGAGCGGAACACCACCGGGTCCGCCGCTGCCAATCGCAAATTGGCAGCGGTTTCGGTAAAGGGGTTCCAATTCATGGCTTGGTCTTGCAGCCGCGCTGGGGTGGGCGGAATAAAGGCTGCAGCAACCCGCCCCAGCACCGCAAAAAGCAGGCAAGCGGCTGCCGCTGCTGACTGCCCGATGTCGGGGATGGCTACCAATAGGCCGCCCACCATATTGCCCAAGAGGATGGCCACAAAAGTGCCCATCTCCACCATGCCATTGCCGCCCACCAATTCGCGCTCTTGCAAGACTTCCGGCAAATAAGCGAACTTGGCGGGGCCGAACAAGGTGGAATGGCAGCCCATCAAAAAAGTACAGACCAGTAATACCCCGGCCTGTTGCGCCACAAAGCCATACGCGGCCAGCAGCATGATGGCGATTTCCAGGTTTTTGACCAGGCGCATCAGCCGGGCTTTGTCCCAACGGTCGGCAATCTGTCCGCTGGTGGCGGAAAACAAGATATAGGGCAGGATGAACAAAGCGCCTATCACCAAACCGGCCAGTGCAGGCGGCAGCCAGGCTACCTGCAGTTGGTAGGTGACCATCACGGTAAATGCGAACTTGAATACATTGTCATTGCCCGCACCGCTGAACTGCGTCCAGAAGAAAGGGGCAAAACGGCGCTGCCCGAGCAGCGCAAATTGATTGGTCTTGGCCTGCGTGTCCATCGAAATCTCCAGGGGCTTGTGAAAGTTGACGAATTGATACGTCAACCCCATTCTGGCCTATTCAGCCTTGGCCCCTTGGAGCGAAGCGCAAACTATTTGGCGGGCTTATGTGCCTCCTGCGCCGCTTTTTGTGCTTCCAGAGCCGCTTGGTGTAATTCGTGTTCAGCGCGGTGTGCCAGTATCAAGTCGCGGTTCTTAATGGCATAGGCATCGCCTTTTTTAGCCGCCCGAACGTAATAGGTGAGCGCGCGGGCCTCGTCTTCTTCCACGCCCTGGCCGTGTTCGTACATAAATCCGAGGTTCGATAAGGCGCCGGCATGGTCTTTTTCGGCGGCAAGTCGATACCAGTCCATGGCCTGGTGGTAGTCTTGTTTGACGCCACGGCCATTGCTGTACATAAAGCCCATCTTGGTCTGGGCATCGGCATTGCCTTTGGATGCCGATAGTTTGAACCAGCGCAGTGCCTCGTACACATCCTCTTTCACGCCCTGCCCGTGTTCATACAACAAGCCCACGTGCAATTGGGCTTGCGCATGGCCGGCATCGGCAGCGCTGCGAAACCAATGCATGGCTTGCGCAAAGTCCTGTTTGATATCCACGCCGCGTTCATAGATTTGGCCTAAGTGGGCTTGGGCGTCCAGATGCCCCTGGGCTGCGGCCTGCTTGTGCCAGTCAGCCGCTTTGGCATAGTCGCGCTCCACGCCATGGTGGTTTTCATACATCAGGCCGATGGCAAATTGTGCCTCGGCCAGGCCATGGGCTGCGGCCATTTTGTAGCACTGCATCGCAGCCTGAAAGTCCTGCTTGGCGCCCTTGCCTTCTTCGCACAACATGCCCAAGCGCCACTGCGCCTCGCCATTGCCATGCGTGGCCGCTTGTTTGTACCAATTGAGGGCCTGCACAAAATCTTCGGACGCGCCCTGCGCGT
>JAEMRG010000031.1 GCA_016463455.1 Rhodoferax sp. | reverse complement strand
GTTTGAGCGTAGCGAGTTTGCGCACGACCCCGGGCGGCGCGAGTAGCGCAAGGCACCCCGCAGGGGCACGGCCTTTGGCTCGCCTTTCTTTTGCTTACTTTTCTTTGGCGAAGCAAAGAAAAGTGAGGCCTGCGGCAGGCAACAAAACCTCAGGGCTTGCGCCAGCCCAAGCCCTTGGCGTGCAGGCTTTGGATGTACAAACGGTCGGCGGTTTCGGTCACACCGGTGGACTCGGGGTAGGCGCCTGTCGGATCTTGCATATCGACCACCACTTTGCCGTCTTCGGTAAAGGCCATGACATGGCCATAGGCCTTGGGGATAGGCCACAAAGCGCGCGGCAGGCGCAAAGTGAGCGAGCGCAGCCAGGGCTTATCGGCAAAGCCGTCAATTATCGAGTTGCGCGGTTTGGCAAAGCCCAGCCAGATTTTCCCGTCTCGCCCGCGCATCAAATTGTCCGGATAGCCCGGCAGATTGTCGAACAGCACTTGCGCACCCGCTGGTGGCGGGCCGTCGCCAAGTTGCAGTTTTTGCGCACCCACGGCCAGTTTCCAGACGCGGTATTTGCCGGTCTCGTTGACGAACAAGCTGGCCTCATCCTGGCTGAGCGCCACGCCATTGGCAAAACTCAGACCCTGGGCCAGGATGCGCGTGGCGCGGGTGGCCGGGTCGTATTCCAAAATGCGCCCAGTGGCCGATTGTTCCAGGATGTCCAAGATGCTGGCTTCAAAAGTGCCACCCCACTGCGCCGGCCCAAAGCGGGTGGAGGCGTCGCTGAAATATATCTTGCCGCTTTTGGCAACCACCACCGCATCGGCGTAGCGGATGGGGTCGCCGTCCACCTTGTCCGTCAGCACCGTAATCTTGCCATCCTGGCTAATCGATAAAAGTCCTTTGACCGCGTCCGCAGCTACCAGTTGGCCCTGGGCATCAAAGTCAAAGCCCAAGACGCGCCCGCCAGTGCTGGCAAAGGTTTCCTGGGCGCTGCCATCCTGCGCCATGCGCAAAATCTTGCCGCTGGCTACCGTGGTGTAGAGCTTGCCATCTGGACCGATAAGGATATGTTCAGGCCCCTCTTCGCCCTGCAAATCCAGCAGTGTGAGCTGGGACAACTTGTCATTGACCGCATGCGGCCCCTGGTAACCCGGCGCTTTGGGTGCAGCCCAGGCCACCGGCTGTACAGGCACCGGCCACAGCAGGAGGTAAGCCAGGCCCAGTACCAGCAGCAGCGCAATCAGTTTGAATAGTTGTTTCATTATTTCCCTCCGTGAAGTTTCAAAATCCGGCAGGCAGGGGCTGCGTGGAACCAACACTTGCAGCGCTTGGACCGTCCGATACCCGCGCAGCGCCGTGACAAGCGCGTAAGTATGGCGCGCCCGGCGTGCCCGGGCTATGGCGATTTACCCTAGCCGCCGTAACGCCGCGCCCATTCTTTTTCCAAAGGATCGACCCAGCTGGCGTGCGGCTCGGGAATCGCCGGGGCAAAGGTCTGTAATTGGCCGGGCAGCGTCGCCGATTGGAACCAGGCCCGCTGCGCCGCAGGCAAGGTATCGACCGCCAGCACCGTCGGATCGCCCCAGACAGCAAGGTCGGCTTTGCGCGCCTGCGCTTGGGCACTGAGTAAAAAGTTCGCCGTCACCTGGGCTGCGGCAAAGGCCTGGGTGTTAAACGGAATCGCCAGAAAGTGCGTATTGCCCAAAGTGCCAGCGTCAAACTGGTAGCTGATGGTGCTTGCCGATAAGCGGCCTGCAGCGATTTCAGTGGCCGCTTCATTGGGGTTGAAAGTCAGCGCCCAGAGCAGTTCGCCGTCGGCCATCATTTGGCGCTGGGCGCCCGCACTCAGAGGGAACTGGCGACCTTTGCGCCACAAGTGCGGGTGCGCGGCATCCAGGGTGCGCCACAAGGCCACCGTGCGCGCCTCGAAGGCGGCGCTAGTGACGGGCTGGTACAAACCCTGGCGCTGCGCGCCGGGGTTGAGGTCCAGCAACATTTGCTTGAGCCAGCTGGTGCCATGAAAGTCCGGCGGCCTGGGGTAAGTCAAGCGACCCGGATGCGCTTGCGCAAAGGCCAGCCAGGCCGCCAGATTGCGGGGCGCTTGGGGCACACGGGCACTATCGGCCATAAAAGTCAGTTGCGCCATGCCCCAAGGCGCTTCCATGCCATCGACCGGCTCGGAAAAATCAATGCGCGTGGTGGGCTTGCCTTGGGTATCCACCCAGGCATAGGAAGGCAGTTGCTCGGCAAACGGACCTTTGAGCAAGCCCTCGCGCTTCATGGCCAAGAAGTTTTCGCCGTTGATCCACACCAGATCCACCGTGCCATCGCTTTTGGCCGCCGCTTTTTCATTGCGCACACGCTGCACCATCTCGACGGCGTCGCTGATCTTGACATGCACCAGGCGAAGGTCGTAGCGCTGGCCCAGTTGCTCGGCTGCCCATTGAATGTAAGCATTGATGGCGGGCGAACCGGCCCAGGCATTGAAATACACGGTTTGGCCTTTGGCCTGTGCTTGGATAGCACGCCAGGCGGCGCTGTCCGCTGCCAAGGCGCGGCCCGCAGCATCGGCGCCTGCTGGTAGTGATAGTGCGACAGCGGCCAACGCAGGGCTTGCGATGTGGACCAGGGCCTGACGCCGTGGGATGGGGAAGGAGTTGGGTGTGAGGAGGTATGGCATAGGAGGTGAAGCCTAAGCGCCTGGGCCCGCCCGCCTGGTGAAAAGCAGCTATTTCGGCCTACGGCGCAGGGGCTTATTGCAAAAGAGCTTGTGCGAATTCGCGGGCGTTAAAGGTTTCCAACTCTTCGAGCTTTTCGCCCACGCCGATAAAGTACACAGGAATCGGGCGTTCGCGTGCAATCGCGGCGAGCACACCGCCCCTGGCCGTGCCGTCCAGCTTGGTGATGATCAAGCCGGTCAGGCCTAAGGCATCGTCAAACGCACGCACCTGGGCCAAGGCGTTTTGGCCGGTATTGCCGTCGATGACCAGCAGCACTTCACGCGGGCAATGCTCCAGGCCCGAAACCACACCGGCCTTGGCGACTACGCGCTGCATTTTCTTTAGCTCTTCCATTAAGTGCAATTGCGTGGGCAAGCGGCCTGCGGTATCAATCAAGACCACGTCTTTTTTGCGCGCCTTAGCAGCGCACACCGCGTCATAGCTGACCGCTGCCGGGTCGCCGCCCTCCTGGCTGACGATCTCCACGGTATTGCGCTCGGCCCACACCGTGAGTTGCTCGCGCGCTGCAGCGCGAAAGGTATCGGCTGCAGCCAGCAGCACGCTGGCGCCTTGGTCCGCCAGGCGATGGGTCAGTTTGCCGATGGTAGTGGTCTTGCCCGCGCCATTGACACCGGCCACCATCATCACCGTGGGCTGCTCGGGGCCGATGACCAGGCTGCGCTCCAAAGGTTGGAGCAAGCGGGCCAAGGCATCGACCAGCAAGGCCTTGAGTTGTTCCGGTGTTTCAGCTTTGTGGTCTTTGGCCAGGCGGCGCAATTCGCTTATCAAATGCGTCGTGGCAGATACCCCCGCGTCGGCCATGAGCAAGGCGCTTTCCAGGTCCTCAAACAAAGCCTCGTCGATGCGCGATCCGCCAAATACCGAGGCGATGCCCGCAGCGGTTTTGCCCAGACCGGCTTTAAGTTTGCCCAGCCAGCTTTGGCGCTGCGGGCTACTCGCGACCAAGTCCCTTGTCGCAGCCGCAGCGACCTGAGGCTGTGCGGCGGCGGTATCACCAGGGCTGGTGGATGGCGGAGAAGGTTTTTTTTTGAAAAAGCTGAACATGACTGCGTTCTTAGAATGTGCATTCTATGAAACGCCTGCGCACGCTATCCCACTGCCCCGCTGCGATAGCCAGCGCAGCGCCAAATCGGGTACCAAAAGCCCGCAGCATCTGCGGCCACGCTCATCGGTTGCCATGAGCAAAGCTTTTACTAAAGAGAGCGAGGACGCCGATGACGAGGACGAGGTCCCGCTGGCGGCGCTGCCCGGTGGTGGCAAAAACTACATCACGCCGCACGGCTACAAAACCCTGCGTGATGAGTTGCTGCATTTGATCGACCAGGAGCGGCCCAAAGTGGTGGAGGTGGTGCACTGGGCAGCCAGCAATGGCGACCGCTCGGAAAACGGTGACTATCTCTATGGCAAAAAGCGCTTGCGCGAGATCGACCGACGCATCCGGTTTTTAACCCGCCGCCTGGAGATCGCGGTGATTACCGAGCCCAGCCTGCACCATGGCAATGCGCAGATTTTTTTCGGTGCCAAGGTGACCTATGTGGACGATCTGGACAACAAACGTACCATCACCATTACCGGCATCGACGAGGCCGACAGCGCAGCCGGTGAAGTGAGCTGGATTTCCCCGATTGCACGCACCCTGCTCAAAGCCCGTGTGGGTGATGTATTGCGCCTGCCCATGCCTGGACGCGTGGCAGAAATTGAAGTGCTAGAGGTGCGCTACCCGGCGCCGGGGGCCGCTTCAGCGGCTTGACACAAGGCGCAAAATCTTGCGCTGCGCATCACCAAACTTCGGATCGATAGACGGAGAAAGTCTCAAGCCGTTTTCTTACTGCGCTTGACGTGCATCACCACCGCAGAACGTTGCAGCTTGGTCAATATGCTGTCCAGGTGGGCACGGTCGCGCACCGCAATCACAAAATACATGTCTTTCACATCGTGGCTGTTAGCTTCGCCCATTTCGATGTGCACGATGTCAGCCTCAGCACCAGCCAGCACCGAGGCAACCTTGGCCATGACGCCACGCCCGTCAATAACGGTGAGCGCCAGGTCGGCTTCAAAGGGGCGCACGATCTCATCGCTCCACTCCACGCCCATAAAACGCTCGCCGTCTTTGTGCTTCAATTTCTTGGCGATCGAGCAGTCCGCCGCGTGCACCGCCAGACCTTCGCCACGACCGAGGTAACCCACGATGCTGTCGCCGGGAATCGGGCGGCAGCACAAAGCGTATTTCACCGAGGCGTTTTCGCTGCCATCGAGCGTGAGCGTGCCCATACCGTGCACGTTGTCGGCGGCAAAACGCTCGCGCGTGAGCAGCAAGGCATCGGGCTTGTGCCCAGCGTCTGCCAGCAAATTCACCATGCGCTTGGCCACTATATTGGCGATACGCTTACCCAGGCCAATGTCGGTGAGCAGCTCTTTGCGGTTTTTGCTGCCGGTAAAGCGCAAGACTTTGTCCCAGAGCGACTTGTAAGCATCGCCTTCGGGCACGCTCTCGATGCCTTCGGCACGCAGGGCTTGCGAAAGCAATTTAGCGCCTAGGTCGGCCGACTCGGTCAGCTGCATGGTCTTGAGGTGGTGGCGAATTTTGGAGCGCGCCCGGCCAGTGCGCACAAAGCTCAGCCAGGCCGGGTTGGGCGTGGAGGTGGGCGCGGTGATGACTTCCACCACGTCGCCGTTTTTCAGCTCGGTACGCAAAGGCACTTGCTCACCGTTGATGCGCCCCGCCATGGTGCGGTCGCCCACATTGCTGTGGATCGCATAAGCGAAGTCCACCACCGTAGCGCCGCGCGGCATAGCCATGATCTGGCTTTTGGGCGTGAACACATAGACCGCGTCCGGGAATAAATCGACTTTCACATGTTCCCAGAACTCGGTCGCATCGTGGGTTTCGTCCTGGATATCCAGCAGCGACTGCAGCCACTGCGCGCCTAGGCGCTCTTGCGCACTGTCCTGCGGTTTGTTAACTTTGTACAGCCAGTGCGCGGCTACGCCGGACTCGGCCACCAGGTGCATGGGCTCGGTGCGCATCTGAAATTCCACATTGATGCCGGCCGGGCCGACCAATGTGGTGTGCAACGATTGGTAGCCATTGACTTTGGCGATCGCGATATGGTCTTTAAATTTGCCAGGCACCGGTTTGTAAAGCTGGTGCAACAAGCCTAGTGCGGTGTAGCAGTCGGTAACTTCTGGCACCAGCACGCGAAAACCATACACATCAGTGACTTGGGCAAAGCTCAGGTGCTTGTCATGCATCTTGCGGTAAATCGCAAACAGCGCTTTTTCCCGGCCCGAGATGCGCACCAACATGCCGTGGGCCGCAAAAGTAGCTTCCACTTCGCGCTGCACTTTTTGCAGTAAATCGCGCCTTCGGCTGCGCGCTTTGGCAACCGCTTTGGACAGCACTGCATGGCGCCAGGGCAGCAAATAGCGAAAGGAGAGTTCCTGCAACTCGCGGTAGATTTCATTGAGCCCCAGGCGGTGCGCAATCGGGCTGTAAATGTCCAGGGTCTCTTGCGCGATACGGCCCCATTTGGCCCGCGGCATGTCGCCCATGGTGCGCATATTGTGGGTACGGTCGGCCAGCTTGATGAGGATGACGCGCACATCGCGCGCCATGGCCAGCAGCATTTTGCGAAAGGACTCGGCCTGGTTTTCCTCGCGCGTGGTGAAACTGAGTTTGTCCAGCTTGGTCAGGCCATCTACCAATTCGGCCACCGGCGAGCCAAAACGCTCTATCAACTCCACCTTGGTAACGCCGCAGTCTTCCATGGCGTCGTGTAAAAGCGCGGCCATCAAGGCCGGTGCATCGAGCTTCCAGTTAGCACACTGGGCGGCTACTGCTATCGGGTGCGTGATGTAAGGGGCGCCGCTGCCGCGCAACTGACCCAAATGGGCCTCGTCGGCAAAGCGGTAGGCCTGGCGCACCTGTTCTACGTCCGAGGCCGACAAATAGTCCAACTTGGCGCTTAAACCGGCGAAACTCGTCAGCACCGCATGCGGATCTGCGACGACGGCTTTAAAAGGTGGTGGAGACTTGCCCATGGGCTAACTGTAGCGCGCCTGTCAAGTTGTGGGCGGCCTGGGGCTTTAGCAATGGAAAAAAGCCGCGCGGCCAAAGGCCGAGCGGCTTCGAATAGCAGACGGTGGCGGTAACCGAAACCCGCTACAGGGATGCCTATTTCACGCTGGCGGCGCTGATATAGCCGGAGACGACCTTCCACTTGCCGTCCTGAATCTGGGATAAACGCGAGGCGTCGCTGCCCAGGCGCTTTGTAGCGCTGAAGGTGGCTTTGGCGCCGCCGAACATATCGGGCTCCAGCACCGTGCTGTCCATGGCTTTGATAAAGCTATCGGTAGTCAGGTTTTTGCCCGCCTTGGCAGCGGCTGCGGCAAAGCTGTTGATGATGACGTAGCCATAGACGGAGAACACCGTGGGGTCCTCGTTGAACATGGTTTTGTATTTAGTGGCCCAAAAGCGGATGGGCTGGGAGGCCTCATCGAGGTAGGGGTTTTGCACTGTCATGGTGGCGTACAAACCGTCCATGGCTTTGCCGCCAATCTTGTGAATCAGGTCGGTATAAGACGCACTCGTGCCCACAAATACTGGATTGAAGCCGAGTTTGCGTGCGGTTCCGATGGCGCCAATGGTTTCACGGATGATGGTACCCAGCACCACCATGTCGCAGCCGCTGGCTTGCAGCTTGGAAATTTGTGACGAAAAGTCGGTAGCGCCGCGCTTGTAACTTGTCTTTTCGGCGAATTCCATATTCATGGATTTAAGGCCCGCCTCACCGCCACGCAAGACCTCCAAACCAAAGTCATCGTCTTGGTACATGGTGCAGACTTTTTTCGCGCCTTTTTCCTTAATCAAAGACGGCAGGGTGACGCGCATCTGGTCATAGTAGGTGGCGGCGAAAGAGTATTTCAGGCGGTCCAGCGGCTCGTACATTTCGCGCGCCGCAGTAATCGGAAAAAAGTTCACCACATTTTTTTCGAACTGCACCGGCATAGCCGCTAGATTTTGTGCGGTACCGAGGTGGCCCGCCATGATGAAGATCTTGTCCTGGTTCACCAGCTTTTGCGCTGCCAGCACCGATTTTTTAGGGTCGTAACCATTGTCTTCTACCAGCAGTTTGAGTTTGCGGCCATTGATACCGCCTTGCTCATTGATCTCGGCTACTGCCAGCTGCATGCCAGAGCGCGCCTGCTTGCCAAAGCCCGCGAGCGGGCCGGACAAGTCCTGGATGGTACCGATCACGATTTCGTCTTTGCTGACGCCTTGTTGTTGCGCGTGTGCGCCCAATGCCAGCAATGCGCTGAGGCACAAGCCAGTTTTCAATATGTACTTAAATGCAGTCATGAAGCTCTCCTAGGGTTAATGGGATGAATAAAAGCGTCGCACCGTGTGTGCCAGAAAAAAGCGTTATTTGATTTCCATAAGCGGCCGCCATTTGCCGTCCTGAATTTGCGAAAGCTTTACCGCCTCACTGCCCAGGCGCTTGGTATTGGTGTAAGTCAAGGCCGGTGTACCAAAGAAGTCCGACGGAACAGACATGCTGTTCATGGATTTGACAAAACTGGCGCTGGTCAAGTTAGGGCCGGCCTTTTGCGCTGCCTGGATGAAGATGTCGACCATGATATAGCCATAGGCGGAGAACACCGTTGGGTCTTCGTTGAACTTGGTTTTGTACTTGTTAGCCCAAAAGCGGATCGGCTGCGAAGCCTCGTCCAGGTAAGGGTTTTGCACGACGTTGGTGGCATAAATACCGTCCATCGCTTTGCCGCCGAGTTTGTGGATCAGGTCGGTATAGGCTGCGATCGAGGCCAGGAAAATCGGATTGAAACCGGTTTTACGCGACTCGGCCACGGTGCCGATGGTCTCGCGAATAATCGTGCCCAAGACCACCAGTTCGCAGCCCGAGGATTTCATCTTGGCGACCTGGGTCGAGAAGTCGGTGGCGCCGCGCTTGAAAGAGGTTTTTTCGGTGAGCTCCAAATTCACGGTTTTCAAACCGGCTTCTGCCCCGCGCAGCACTTCTAGGCCGAATTCGTCATCCTGGTAAATGATGCAGATCTTTTTGACGTTTTTGTCAGCGGCCATTTTTGGCAGCACCATGCGCAACTGGTCGTAGTAGGAGCTGAGCAAGGCGTACTTCAATGCGTTGGGCGCGTCATACATGTCGCGCGACGCGGTCAAGGGCATGAAGTTGACGATTTGCTTTTCAAATTGAATCGGCATGGCCGCATTGTTTTGCGCAGTACCCAAGTGGCCGGCCATGATGAAAATTTTGTCCTGGTTTACCAGCTTTTGCGCAGCCAGTACCGCCCGCTTGGGGTCATAGCCAGAGTCTTCAACCAGCAGCTTGAGTTTGCGGCCATGGATGGCGCCTTGCTCATTGAGCTCGTCGATACGCAGCTGCATGCCGTTGCGCGACTGTTTGCCATAACCGGCCAGTGGGCCTGACAGGTCCTGGATGGTGCCGATCACGATTTCGTTTTTGCTCACGCCCTGCTGCTCGGCGGCAAGCGCCGGCGCTGCGGCGAACCAAGCGGCAAGCACTAGCGCGATGCCGGTAAAGGGAAACAATGGGGTCTTCATGCTGGGTCTCCTATAGATCGTTATCTCTTCATGCTACCGAACCCGGCGGGCTCAGCCATACATAGCCTCAATATTAGCGTTGTATTTCTTTTCCACCAATTTACGTTTGAGCTTCATGGTGGGGGTAAGTTCTTCGTCTTCCGCGCCGAGCTGGGTCTCGAGCAGGAAGAATTTTTTGATTTGTTCGACGCGGGCGAATTTTTTGTTCACCCGGTCGATTTCGCCCTGGATCAGCGTCTGGACTTCCGCCGAGCGCGTCAGGCTGGCATAGTTACTGAAAGGTACATCCTGGTCCTGGGCGTATTTTTCGACGTTTTCCTGGTCGATCATGACGATGGCCGTCAGGTAAGGCCGTTTGTCACCGATGACCACCGCGTCGGTGATATAGGGAGAGAACTTCAAGTCGTTCTCCAGCTCGGAAGGCGTGATATTTTTGCCACCGGCCGTGATGATGATGTCCTTCATGCGGTCAGTGATACGGAAATAGCCCTCGGCATCGACCACGCCCACGTCGCCGGTATGCAACCAGCCGTCCGCGTCTATGGTCTCCGCGGTTTTCTCTGGCTGGTTCAAATAGCCGGCAAACACGTTTTTGCCACGCACCAGAATTTCGCTGGTCTGCGGGTCCAGGCGCACTTCGTTGTAGCCGGCCGCCGGACCGATAGAGCCGGGGCGAATACGGGTGGCCGGAACGCCAGTGGCCGCACCACAGGTTTCGGTCATACCCCAGACTTCCAGCATAGGCACGCCAAGGGACAAATACCAGCGCACCAGCTCAGGCGAAATAGGCGCGGCGCCGGTAACCAGGTATTTGGCGCGATGGATGCCGATGAGTTTGCGCACGTTATTGAGCACCAGCCACTGGGCAAGCACAAATTGCGCCTTCAGCCAGGCATTGACGGACTCGCCCGCCAGCACCTTGTCCGCGATACGACCACCCACACCAATGCCCCATCCGTAGACCGCTTGCTGAACAAAACCGGCTTCCTTGAGCGTAATCATCACGCCAGAGTAAAACTTTTCCCACACCCGTGGCACGGCGGTAAATACCGTGGGCGCAATTTCGCGCACGTTCTCGGGAATGGTCTCGGGGTTTTCCACGAAGTTGAGTTTGGAGCCGGTGTAGAGCGAGGAATATTCGCCGCCCATGCGCTCGGCGATATGGCACAGGGGTAAAAAGCACATGCGCTCATCGTCCATGCTTTGCGCCACCAGCGTGTTGTACCCGTGGACGGTAAATACCAGGCCTTGGTGCAAATGCATGGCACCCTTGGGCTTGCCGGTGGTACCTGAGGTATAGACCAGAATGGCCAGGTCTTGGGGCCGGCACTGGGCGGCGCGCTCGCGCACCGCTTGAGGGTGCGCGGCGAGGTGTTCGCGCCCGAGGACCCGCAAAGCATCCAAGCTGATGACGCCGGGGTCTTTCAGGGTGCGCAAACCCTCCATATCGAAAACTACAATTTTGCGCAGCAGCGGCAGCTGGTCGCGTACCTCCAAGGCTTTGTCGAGTTGCTCGTCGTCTTCGACAAACAAGATGGTGGTGCGCGAGTCCTCACTCAGGTACTGCACCTGGCTGCTGGCGTCGGTGGGGTAAATACCATTGGATACGCCGCAGGCCGAAAGCACCGCCAGATCAGCCCAGACCCACTCCACCACCGTATTGGCAAGAATGGAGGCGCAATCGCCTTTGGCAAAACCTAGACTCAGCAGGCCAGCGCTTATTTCTTCCACTGCGGTGGCGGTTTGGTTCCAGGTCCAGCTACGCCACAGACCCAGGTGTTTCTGGCGCAGCCAGACAGCAGGGCCGCGCTGGGCGACAGCGTTCCAGAACAAGGCGGTCATGGTGTCGCCTTCGAGCACCACCCGGTTTTCCGGCTGAATATGACCTAAGTCCCATAAGCGGCTCATAGACAGCCTCCCGCGCACAGCTGCGCGGCCTGCAGGCCGCAAAACGTTATTGAAACAGCGCTAGGCATCATCATCTCCAAGTCTTTTTCTTTTTCCAGCGCCGCTCATCACGCACGCCGTCTTCCTTGAGGCCCAAGTAGAACTCCTTGATATCTTCTTTTTCGCGCAAGCGGGCGCAGGTGTCTTCCATCACGATACGGCCGTTTTCCAGTACATAGCCGTAGTCTGAGGCATTGAGCGCCATATTGGCGTTTTGCTCGACTAGCAAAATCGTGGTGCCGCGCTCGCGGTTGATACGCACTACGATTTCAAAAATCTCTTTGGTCAACTTGGGCGACAGGCCCAGGCTGGGTTCGTCCAGCAACATGAGGTCCGGCTTGGCCATGAGGGCGCGCGAAATAGACAGCATCTGCTGCTGCCCGCCCGAGAGCAGGCCAGCGTCCTGCAAGCAGCGCTCTTTCAAAATCGGGAAGTAGGTGTACACCGTCTCCATATCGCGGGCCACCTGGTCGCTATCGCTGCGGGTGTAGGCGCCCATCAGCAGGTTGTCGTGCACGCTGAGCAGCGGGAACACCTCTCGACCTTCGGGCACATGGCTCAGGCCTTGCTGCACGATATGCGAAGGGTCTTGGGCGGTGATGTCCTGGCCCTTGAATTCGATAGAGCCCTTGCGCGGATCGATGATGCCCGAGATGGTTTTGAGAATCGTGGTTTTGCCCGCGCCATTGGAGCCCAGCACCGCGCCGATTTCGCCCCGCCGCACCTGCAGACTGATGCCGCGAATGGCTTTGATCGGGCCGTAAGCGCTCTCGACGTTGAGCAATTTGAGCACCGGCAAATCACTGACTGGGGGTGGAATACTGCTCATGCGCTTACTCCTGCAGCCGATTCACGCCGCAAGGACGACACATCGTCCAAGGAGCCCAGGTAGGCCTCGATGACACCGGCATCACTTTGCACTTCACGCGGCGTACCCATGGCCAGCACCTCGCCCTGGTTCATGGCCAGCACCCGGTCGGACACCTTAGAGACCAGGCGCATATCGTGCTCCACCATGAGCACGGTAATGCCCAATTCATGCTGGATGTCCTGGATCCAGAAGGCCATGTCGTCGGTCTCCTCTACATTCAAACCGGACGAGGGCTCATCGAGCAACAAGAGGGAGGGCTCAGTGCACAGCGCCCGAGCCACCTCCACCACTTTGCGCACGCCATAAGGCAGGCCGGCGACAAAAGTATCGCGGTAATGTTGCAGGCTCAGAAAGTCGATCACCTCTTCAACTTTTTCGCGCGAACGCTGTTCTTCCTCGCGGGTGGCAGCCGTAAAAAACATGTCTTGCAAGAAACTGGTTTTGCGGTGGGTGTGGCGCCCGATGAGCAAGTTGTGCAGCACCGAAGCATGTTCAAACAACTCGATGTTTTGAAACGTCCGGGCGATGCCCAGCGCAGCGACGTCCTGCGGGGCTTGTTCGGTGAGCTTCACCACACCCTTGGGCCCCACAAAATCAATGCTGCCCTCGGTGGGCGTGTAAATGCGACTGATCAGGTTAAACACCGTCGTTTTACCTGCGCCATTAGGGCCAATGAGGGTGAAGACCTCGCCTTTTTTGACATCAAAGCTGACCTTGTTGACCGCCAGCAGGCCGCCAAAGCGCACGCTCAAGTTATGGGCCGATAAAAGAAAGTCCGTCATTTCAGGCGATCCGATTTCTGGAAAGATTTCTGCCGCTTGAACATGCCTTTGCGGTAGAACGGGAACATTTCAAAATAAGTGCGTACCTTGAGCCAGCGTCCATACAAGCCCATGGGTTCAAACAGCACAAAGCCAATCAGCACCGCGCCGTAGACCACGCCCTGCAAGCCCGGCGCCTGACCGACCACAGCAGGCAACAGGTCTTTGAAAATAGCAATCAGCTGGGGCATGGTGATGAGGAAAATTGCACCCAAAAACGCGCCATGTACCGAGCCCAGACCGCCGATCAC
>JAEMRG010000245.1 GCA_016463455.1 Rhodoferax sp. | reverse complement strand
AAAGAAGACATGTTCGCCGTCCTCATGATCCAGGCGCCCAACCAGCGCGAGTACTACCGGCCTTTGTTTCGCAACATGGTGTACGCCGCGATGGTCGGCTAAGCGCTGGGACCTTCAGGCGCTGGCCACTTGCAGCACCAGCTTGCCAAAGTTTTCGCCATTAAACAGCTTGAGTAAGGCTTCGGGGAAGTGCTCTATACCTTCGACGATATCTTCTTTGCTCTTCATGCGCCCGTCCTTGAGGTAGCCGGCCATTTCTAGCACCGCCAGGTGGTAGCGGTCGGCGTAGTCGAACACCACAATGCCTTCCATGCGGGCGCGGTTGACCAGCAGGCTAAGGTAGTTTTTCGGTCCGGTAACGGCAGTGGTGGCGTTGTACTGGCTGATGGCACCGCAAATAATGATTCGGGCTTTGCGGTTGATGCGGGCCAGCACGGTATCCAAAATCTCGCCGCCCACGTTGTCAAAGTAAATATCCACGCCCTTGGGGCAATGTTCTTTCAGGCCGTCGCGCACCGCGCCCGGTCCGGCTTTGTAGTCTATGCAGGCATCAAAGCCCAGCTCTTTGACCACCCAGTCGCACTTGGCCTTTCCGCCTGCAATACCCACCACGCGGCAACCTTTGATCTTGGCCACCTGGCCCACGGTTTGCCCTACCGCACCGGCTGCACCGGACACCACCAAGGTCTCACCGGCCTGGGGCTGGCCCACGTCCATGAGGCCAAAGTAGCCGGTCATACCGGGCATGCCCAGCACGTTCAGCCATTGCGTCAAGCTGCCCATGCGCAGGTCAATTTTGACAATGCCATTGCGCTTGAACTCGTCGGCGCCCAGGCGCAAATACTGCTGCACGCCAAAGCCTGCGCTGACCATATCGCCCACCGCGAAATGCGCGCTCTTGGACGCAATCACCCGGCCCACGCCACCGGCACGCATCACCTCGCCAATGCCCACCGGTGGGATATAGCTGCGCCCCTCGTTCATCCAGCCGCGCATGGCCGGGTCCAGCGACAAAGCCAAGGTTTGCAGCACCACGCCGCCGTCCGCGGGCTCGGCCACCGCTTCGGTGCTCGCGCTCCAGTTGTCCCGCGTCGGCAGGCCCACCGGGCGCGAGGCCAAGCGGAATTGGTGGTTGGTGAGGGTGGATAAAACGGTATCGGACATAAAGTGAGCCTTATTGGGGGCGGTTGGGGAAAGAGCGGATGCTAGTGGCACCAGGTGGCGACCCGGGTTACCGAAGCGACAAAGGCCGCACGTGCCGATTGAATTCTTCAGTTCAACTCCGGTGCAACCAATCGAACCGTTGGGAAGTAGCTTGCATAGCGCCGTACATCGCGCGTTAAAACCGGCAGGTTTGCCACCGCAGCATGTGCGCCTATAAAAAAGTCCGCCAGCACATTGGTCTTGGCGCCGCCTTGGCGCCGGTACTGAACAAACGCTTTTCCAGCTAAAAAAAGCGCGGGTTTGGGTGTTTCGATCACTGGAATTTGCAAGTTGGCAAGCCGGGCATCCAATGCTTCCACGCTGTCAAAGGTGAGCGACAACTCAGCATAAATGACCGGGTTGATGATCAGGCGGTGGATTTGTGCCTGGGCGCGTAGCTGTGCAATCGACCAGTCGGCCCAGTCCGGGTCGTTTCCCAGCACGTCCACCAGAACGTTGGTGTCCACCAGCATGGCTTATCCGCGCAGCAAGGCCATCAGGTCTTTGGTGCGCCACTGCACATCGGCTTTGCCCCGGGCGACTTCAAAGCGGTCCGGCTTGAAACGCGCTTTGCGAGCAGTCGGAATTGCAGCTGCTTTTTGTAGAACGACTTGGCCAGCGGAGTTCACGGCAAAGTCGATAGCGCTGCCTGGCATCAAGCCCATGGCGTCACGTATCTGCTTGGGAATGGTGACTTGACCCTTGATTGTGAGCGTGGTACTCATGGCGAATACTCCTATAAATCATTACCATATTCTATCGCGGTAATACTTTTTCTATGGGGCGTTACACCCGGGCCCTGATAATTGCACCTCGCAGCGCAGTTCGCTTGCTGAGCACCCTTATTTGCATCCTATCGCCCATGTCCACCTCTGCCTTTCACCCCCCACTCACCCAACCCACCGAACTAGACAGAAGCTTGCGCACACGCGGCTACGCGGTCTTGTCGGCGCGGGATGTATGTGCGCTGGCGCAGGCCGATGCGGCGCACTTGCACAGTCTTGTTGCGCTATGGGACGATTTGCCGCCCGATGGCTATTTGAAAGACGGCGGACGCTACCGGCGCAGGCGGCATAGTTGTTTTGTGGTCGGGGCCGATGGCGGGGTGCAACAGGCGGCGCACCGGCCGCATTGGCAACCCTTGGAATACAACGCCTTACACGGCGGTATGCAGCGCCATTTCGAGCCGATGGCGCAGGCCATGGCATCGCATGCTGATTGGCTGGCCTTATTGCAATGGCTGGGCCGCGTAGCCGGCAACTTGCGCGGTGCGCAAACCTGGTTTGCCGAGGCGCACCAGTTCCGCATAGACACTACCGACGGCATAGGCAGGCCCACACCCGAAGGCGCGCACCGCGATGGCGTGGACCTGGTGGCGGTGTTTTTGCTTGCCCGCCAAGGTATCAAAGGCGGCGAAACGCGGGTGTTTGAGGCTGATGGGCCCAACGGCCAGCGCTTTACCTTGGACGAACCTTGGTCGGTGCTCTTATTGGACGATGCGCGCGTGATCCACGAGTCCACGCCCATCCAACCCCTGCAAGCCGGCGGCTACCGCGACACGCTGGTGGTGACCTTGCGCGCTACAGCTTTTCAGGGCGGTTGAGAGGTCTGCGAGCGCTTGATTAGCGCGCTTAGCCGCGCACGTCGGCCACCGGCTCGGCGCCAAAGTCGGGCCGCTCTAGAAACGCCAGGATGCGGGCAGCGGCCTCGACTGGGCTGCTGAGCATGCCGCGCTCGTGCATCGCCTGAAAGTTACCAATATCAGGAAAAGCCAGCGGGTCGGCGCTGCGCAATTGCACCTGCATATCCGTGGCGATGACGCCAGGCGCTAGCGAACACACCTTCGCGCCATGGGCTTGCAGCGCCTCTTCCATCGCCAGGCTACGGCTGAAATGGTCCATGCCCGCCTTGGCGGCGCAGTAACTGGCCGAAGACGCCATGGCGCGCCGGCCCAGGCCGGAGGAAATATTCAGCACTTTGCGCGGCACGGTCCAGTGGCGAGTGGCGCCCAAAAAGGCGGCGCACAAAAGCAGGGGCGCCTCCAGGCCGACGCGCAAGGCATTGGCTAAGTCGGCAGATTGCCCGTCGCGCAGCGGAGCCAGGGCTGAGATCACGCCGGCGTTGTTGATCAGCGTGGCCG
>JAEMRG010000030.1:9585-13310 GCA_016463455.1 Rhodoferax sp. | reverse complement strand
TCTGGGTCGTGCGGGGCGGCGGCGGCAGAGCCGTCGGCCGCAATTCCGCGTTCGAGCAGGCGTTCGACCAGCTCCACTTTGGAGCCAATCGGGTAGTTGCGGTAAATTTCTTGCTTCATGGCCTCAGGCGAGCCGCCGCCGTGCAGGCTGATGACTGAATACCAGCCACCTTGGTAACCGGCGGTCAGGTCTTCGATAAAGCGAGCGGTTTGGATGCGCTGCTCGTAAGGAACGTCTGGGTTGGCGCGCAGCACCTCACTGAGCTTGGCGCCGGTCTCGGGGTTGTGGTCCTCGTCCGGGCCGGGCAGGGTGACTATCAGGCCGCCACTGACATAGTGCGCAATGCGGTGCATGTCATAAATTTTGGTCGCTAGCAGCAGCTTGCCAATATTGGAGAACACCGCGTCGGGCACAAAGCTGTGGCTGTACGGGTCTTCTTTGCCATAGACGCTGGCTGCCACGCCGCAGGCGTAAAAGCCCTCGGTGATGGTGATGAGCTCGACCATTTGTTCGCGCAAATGGCTTTCCTGGCCGGGGTCAAAGCCATTGGCTTCGCACATCAGCGCACCCGCGCCAATCAGCAAATCACCAAAACCAGCGCGCGCGCCTATGCAGGTGTGGCGGTGGTGGGTGGCGTAGTTGTAGGTCAGGTAGCCCGAGTGTTCCCATTCACCGGCGTAAAACACCTGGTCCATGGGCACAAACACTTTGTCAAACATGCACACCGCCGTGCTTTGGCCGTATTTGCTGCTGAACAGGGGCGCGCCGTGTTCGGGTTCCCCGGGGCGGCCTGCGGGGCGGGCGATGATGGTCAGGCCCGGTGCGTCAATGGGCACCGCGCAGCAGACTGCAAAGTCGGCATCGGCCTGGCCCATATTGCGGCAAGGCATGACAAGAAGTTCATGCATATAGGGCGCGCCGGTGACGATGGCCTTGGTGCCGGATATCAAGATTCCGTGTTGCCCGTTGTGCTTGGCTTGGTAGTCGACGATATGGACATAGCTGTCTCGGTTGCCTTGCTGGTGCGGGCGCAGGCCGCGGTCGCCTTTGGCGTCGGTCATGGCTACGCCCAGCGTTAAATCCTGGTCCTGCACGCGGTGCATATAGTTCAGAAAACGCGCGCTGTACTCGGTGCTGCCTTTGGCATCATCGATGCGGGCGCTGACCTGGCCAATGGCGTTGAGCGCGTCATGCGTCAGGTAGCGCTGGGCACAACCGGTTTCCTGGCACACCAGGCGCACGGCTTCGAGCTTATTGAGCAGGTCACCGGCGCTGGTATTGATATGGGTGAGTCGGTTCACCGTTTTGCCGCTGCTTTGCTGCACTGCGGTCATTAGCTTGGCGTATTGGGCTTTAAGCGCATAGTCATAAGTCAGCGCGATGGCATTCATGCCCGGCGCGAACCCGGGTTCATCCACCACGGATTCGACCAATCGGCCATCTAGAAAAACCCGGGGCCGGTAGCGGCGTAGCGATTCGCGGTATTCATCGCCGCTCATCAGGAGCGAAGCGGGTGCGGGCATGTTCATGGCGTGGCTCCGTAATGCATACGTGGCAATATACCGGATTGCTTGCGCCTGCCCTAGGGCCGCAGGCACGGCCACCGTAGAATCCTGCCATGTCCTATCTGGTTCTTGCCCGCAAATACCGACCGCGCAATTTTGCGCAAATGGTAGGCCAGGGCCCTGTGGTGCAAGCCTTGGCCAATGCACTTTCTACCCAGCGCCTGCACCATGCCTACCTGTTTACCGGGACGCGAGGCGTGGGCAAGACCACGGTTTCGCGCATCTTGGCCAAATCCCTCAATTGCCAGGGGCCGGACGGCCAGGGCGGCATCACCGCCACCCCGTGCGGGGTCTGTCAGGCCTGCGTGGACATTGACGCCGGCCGCTTTGTCGATTACACCGAATTAGATGCCGCGTCCAACCGGGGCGTTGACGAAGTGCAGGCCTTGCTAGAGCAAGCGGTTTACAAACCGGTGCAGGGGCGCTTTAAGGTCTTCATGATCGACGAGGTGCATATGTTGACCGGGCATGCCTTTAATGCCATGCTCAAAACGCTGGAAGAGCCACCGGACTACTTGAAGTTTGTGCTGGCCACCACCGACCCGCAAAAAGTGCCGGTCACCGTGCTCTCGCGTTGCCTGCAATTTAATTTGCGGCCGATGGCGCCGCAAACCATTTTTGACCATTTAGAGCACGTGCTGGCTGCCGAAAACCTGGCCTTTGACAAGCCTTCTTTGCATTTGTTGGCGCGTGCGGCGCGCGGCTCCATGCGGGACGCACTAAGCCTTAGCGACCAAGCCATCGCATTTGGCGGTGGGCAGGTGTCCGAGGCCACCGTGCGCCAAATGCTTGGCAGCGTGGATCGGTCTTATGTGTTTTCCTTGATTGAAGCGCTGGCCCAAAGCGAAGGTCGCAAGGTGGTGGAAACCGTGGAAAGCCTGCGTGTGCAGGGCCTTAACGCGGCCTCTGCTTTGGAGGAAATGGCCAGCGTCTTGCACCGTATGGCGGTTTATCAGTCCATGGGCGAGGCTGCCGTAGCCGACAGCGGTGACCCGCAGGAGGTCGAAATTACCCGAATGGCTGCGCTTTTGCCGGCCGACGAAACCCAATTGCTCTACAGCATTTGCCTGCACGGGCGGGGTGACTTAGGCTTGGCGCCGGACGAATATGCGGCCCTGACCATGGTGCTCTTGCGCTTGTTGGCTTTTAAGCCCGGCGACGGGGCCTTGCATGCGCCGAGCGCCTCTGGCACTGCCACAGCGGAAAAAAAAAGCCTGAAATCGGCGCCTGAGGCTCTCGCCAGCCCTGGCCCTACCCCCGGGCAAGCGCTGAAACCGGCTGTGCCCCTGGCTCCTGCCACTTCTGCGCAAATAGTGCCCCCCGACCGCCCTGTAAGCGCGCAAGGCGCCAGCACTGAGTCGGTGCCACCGGGCCAACTGCTTGCCGTCCATGACCCGGCTGCCCGCCATGGCCAAGATGCTGAGCCCATCGACAAGAGCACTCCCGCCCACCGCGTTGTGGGCGTTCCGATGCGGGTGCAGCAAGAAAGCCGCCTGGACCAGCACGTCTCTGGCGCAGTCGCTGGCTTTGTGGAGACTGAGCATGGGGCTTTTTGGCAACAAACCGTGCAGGCTTTGGTGCAGGCGCAGGCGGTTAACGCCTTGGCGCGCGAGTTGGCTTTGCAGTCGCAGCTGATTGGGCGCGACGACGACCAGTGGATATTGCGGGTGGAAAGCGAGTCGCTCAACCAGGCGGGCAGCCGCGATCGCCTCAGCCAGGCGCTGCAGGACGCAGGCTTTGCAGTCAACTTGCTGGTGGAGGTGGGACGCGTCAGCGACAGTCCGGCGCGCCGCAATGCGAGCGCCAGCGCAGAGCGCCAGCAGGCCGCGGAGCACATCATCCACAGCAACCCCTTAGTCCAAAGCTGGATGCGCGACTTTGGGGCGAAAATTGTGCCCGGTAGCATCCGACCTTTATAGTGGCTTGGCATGGACCGATGGCATGGACACTTCTCGTATTTACAGCACACCTATAAGGAATTTTGATGTTCAATAAAGGACAACTTGCCGGCCTGATGAAGCAGGCGCAGGCGATGCAGGACAACATGAAAAAAGCCCAGGAAGAGCTGGGCCATATTGAAGTCAGCGGCGAATCTGGCTCAGGTCTCGTCAAAGTCACCATGACTTGCAAGCACGAGGTCAAGCGCATCACGATCGACCC